>CAZDHV010000001.1:0-27260 GCA_964505335.1 uncultured Saprospiraceae bacterium
CGTTGCAGGAAGGAGATGATTTCTTAATAAAAAATATTTTCTTCTGTGTTTTTTGCTTGGAAACGTGAGTAGAAAATAGATTGTCTGGAGTTCTTGGCGACTCTACTTCCTGGCGAGAAAATTTATACCTGAGTGAAGAAATTTATAGATATCATCATAGCAGTAATATTTCTGCTCTTTGCCATCGTACAGATTAATGATGGCGATGCCATTAAGTGGATGCCGCCCTATCTGCTGATCACATATGTCGCATTCAACTCGTATAGGGGCCGACATTTTTTGCTCGGATCAGTAGCAATCTTGATCTTCTATCTCGTCTGGATGAGCACTTATATTCCTCATATGCAATCATGGGTTTCAGATGGCATGCCGTCTATTACAGAAAGCATGAAGGCCGAGAGCCCATATATAGAGTTGTCAAGAGAGTTTTTCGGCTTACTTTTATGTGCATTAGCGGCACTATATTATTTGATAAAAGCAAAAAGACTTCGATGAAAAGATTACTGATATCATTTTTCATATCCTCCTTGTTTTTTTCGCTTTCCTATGGGCAAGCGCAAGAAGGATTTTTTGATTTTGAATATGACGACACTTCGGGTGAGATGCTACTGCATATATCAGAGGACCAACTCGACCAAGAATTTCTATATGTCAATTCACTCTCGGCAGGAATCGGCTCCAATGATATTGGCTTAGACAGAGGTCAGCTTGGTGAAGAGCGTATTGTCAAGCTTAAGCGAGCAGGTGATAAGATATTAATGATTCAGCCCAATTTAGACTACAGAGCCGTAAGTGACAACATTCTCGAGCGGCAGGCTGTCGAGCAGGCTTTTGCACAGTCGGTTATCTGGGGGTTTAAAGTTAAAGATAACAAGAACGGTCTACTCAGGGTGGACATGACGGACTTCCTGTTACGAGATGCTCATGGCGTCTCTCAACGCCTAAAGCAGTCTGGTCAGGGCGCCTATAAAGTGGATAAGAGTCGCAGTGCGGTATGGATGGATCGCACGAAATCCTTTCCTCAGAATACAGAATTTGACGCTATACTCACTTTTACTGGTCAGGCCGATGGTAGATTCATACGCAGCGTTACGCCTAGCTCTGATGCCATCACCGTCCACCAACATCACTCATTTGTTGCACTGCCCGATGATGGATATGAGCCACGTACGTTTCATCCATTTGCAGGATACTTTCCGATGAGTTACTATGATTATGCCACTCCGATTGCCGATGATCTGGAGAAGAGATTTATCTATAGACACCGCCTTGAAAAGAAAAATCCATCAGCTGCTATAAGTGAAGCTGTTGAACCTATAATCTACTATATCGACCCAGGCTGTCCCGAGCCCATAAAATCCGCACTTATGGACGGTGCTGCATGGTGGGATCAAGCTTTCTCAGCAGCAGGATATGCTCCAGGCACATTTCAAATTAAAGAACTGCCTGATGGCGCAGACATGATGGACGTCCGCTATAACGTCATACAGTGGGTACATCGTAGCACACGAGGATGGTCTTATGGCGCTTCTGTATCAGATCCACGAACAGGAGAAATAATTAAGGGGCATGTATCCCTCGGATCACTGAGAGTAAGACAAGATTTTCTGATCGCCCAAGGATTGCTATCACCATATGGCGATAGTGATGACAATGATGATCCGATGCTACAACTTGCACTGGCAAGACTTCGGCAGCTTTCAGCGCATGAAATCGGTCACACCATTGGCCTGGCGCATAACTTCGCCGCCAGTCATAACGATCGGGCATCCGTAATGGACTATCCTCATCCATTAGTTTCATTAGATGATTCTGGGCAGATCACCTTCGATAATGTCTATGATGACAAGATCGGAGACTGGGACAAGTTTACCATAACATATGGATATCAAGACTTTCCCGATGGTACGGATGAAGAGGCTGCCTTAAACAAGCTTGTTACTGACACTCAAGAGAAAGGATTCCTATTTATCTCTGATAGCGATGCTAGGCCTGCTGGTGGAGCTAACCCTTCCGCCCACCTTTGGGATAATGGGGCTGACCCGATTGAAGAGCTCAATAGACTGATGGAGGTGCGCCGTGTGGCATTAGATCAGATGGGCCTGAATACCATCAGGTCAGGCACGCCAGTAAGCGAATTAGAAAAAGTACTTGTGCCAATATATCTGCTTCATCGCTATCAAGTAGATGGTGTCTCTAAGATTATAGGAGGACTAGAATACAACTACGCAGTTAAGGATGGGGCGACCTCTTCTCATGTAACCACAATATCTGCAGAAAGACAAGGGAAAGCTGTAGATGCACTGTTAAATACGATCAGACCAAAGCACTTAAAACTCTCTCAAGAACTGCTCTCCTTGCTAGGCCCTCCAGCTTACGGCTATCCTCGTAGTAGAGAGACGTTCAACGGGAAGACTAATGTGGCCTTCGATCCACTTGCACCTGCTGAGAGTCATATTGATATGACCTTGGGGTTCTTGTTGCATAAAGACAGGTTAGCACGAATACATCGATATGGGGTGACCAAGATGAGTGTTGTTGATTTAGAGTCCTTTTTATCCATGATCAGTGGCGATATCTTTGATATGAAATCACTAGATAGCTACGATCAATCCTTGATACAACTTGCTCAAAAGATCTATCAGACTCACCTCATCGGATTAGCGCATGACTCTTCTGTAGATATTAATGTTGCCGCAGCCGCCCACAATGCAATAGCAGAGATTCAATCCAAATATCTCAGCAATACAGATAGCGCTCATGCTAAATACCTTGTAAGCTTGATAGATCAGGCCAACACTCATGGAGCTGAGCTACAATTGCCGCAACTGAGCGATCTCCCTCCTGGCTCACCCATAGGATGTGGACACGACAACAGATTAAATAGATAGTATACCAAGGAGTTTATGATTATAACCATATCAGGGGACATCGGCAGCGGTAAAAGCACCTGCGGCAAGCTGCTCCGAGATCAATTGGGTTTTAACTACCTGTCTACAGGAGATATTCAGAGGCGCATAGCTGCGGAGATGGGGATTTCAACACTCGAGCTTAATCTACTTTCTGAAGAGGACAAGTCAATCGACAAAAAGATCGATGACCATACTCGTGCCCTAGCTGATTCTGATGAAGATTATATTGTAGACTCTCGCTTAGCATGGCACTTTATTCCCAGTAGTTTCAAAGTGTTTTTATGCTGCAAGGACGAAATTGCGGCTGATCGAATATTCAATGATGATAAGCGAGTGTCCGATGAAAACTCTCCATCTGTAATACAACTCCTTGCTAAGATTAAAGATCGCCGTCAAAGCGAAAAACGCCGTTTCTTAGCATTGTATGGTATTGACTTCGAAGACCTCTCTAATTATGATCAGATTGTCGACTCGTCTTACTTTAGGCCACAGCTAATTGTAGACTTGATAAAAGATGGTGTAAGAATGATAGACGGTACTAGCTGATGCGCAGTATTACTTAAAGAAGACCCCTTTATAAGAGTCATATCCTGGCTTAACCCCTAAGTGCATCAGCGTGCGCTTGTAATTAAACTCTCTGCTGTCTATTACATAGACCTTACAGGCTATTGCATCGTCAAATTCGTTGTGCTCGTTCTTCCATGAGTGTGAGATCGTATACGCTGCCGCATCAATACTCCTATCCCATTTCTTTCTAACCTCGAGTTCTAGGTAAATGATGTTGTTTTCGTACTTCAAGAGCTTTGATGAGAGGCCCTTTCCTACCCTAAACAACATGTCAGTTTTAATGAAATGCTTTTTGTTTATCTCCTCAATATTCATGCCTCTTGGAAAGCAGAAACTATGCCACTGTGTATGACATATTATGAGGAGTCTGAATGTGTGTTAAAATTTATTGTAAACTACTTGTTTTTGGCTCATGCCAAACGGTGCTAAGCTCATTTGATTATTGATAAAACAAAAACTACATTTGCACCACCAATTCTGGTCCTATAGCTCAGTTGGTTAGAGCACCTGACTCATAATCAGGTGGTCCAAGGTTCAAGTCCTTGTGGGACCACAAATCGAAAAGGAGATAGTATTAATGCTATCTCCTTTTTTCAATACTCCAATATTTAAATCTTGATAGGCAAATCGCCTTTTTTATACTTCTTAAGGACAAGCGCCTATTGACGCCTCAAAAATCGCGCTTAATTCGACCTCAAAACCTTCATTAAGCATGATTTCGTTACCTGCAACGAATAGTACAGTGTCACTCATTGCGACTGTGCCATTTGACATTATGTTGTTAGATGCGTAATAGGTGCCTTGGGGAATTAACCCACTAATATTCTGATCTGTTGGGCAGTTGGCCATTGATGAGGCATTAGCCGCCCCAATTGTAGGTGTTTGCTCTTCCCAATCCATAGAGTCTGTATCTGTTCCTCCCATGTAAGGGCCCTGCACTAACCCTAATGAGTTATTCGGGTCCGTTGGAGCAGGTACAAAACTTGATATGTTATCCCATATCAATGCATCAACTGCGGTTAAATCTCTTCCGCCACCAGGTGTGCCCGTCCCCCATTGCAAATAATCTTGAATATTGGTGGTGCTTCCAAAACTTCCAAAGACCTCATACAATCCAAGCTCTCCATCAGTTGGGCCATACTCAGAAATATCATCCCATTGTAATACAGTAAAGTCTCCCGGTGTCATTATAAAACTGCCACTTAATAGCTGAACCCCGGAATTAGCTCCCGATGCAGTTGTGCCCGTGACGACTCGATATCTTGGTCTATTACATAGTGTATAATCCGATATATCAACTGTTGTCGTTCCAGCATTGTATAACTCCACCCAATTGCTCGCTATATTGACCTCATTGATAATGATCTGATTTCGGAGATTATTCACAGCGCCTTGAGTTGGCTCTCGCTCCTCCCAGTCCATAGAATCTGAATCTGTCCCTCCAGTATAATTTCCTACTACAAGAGCTAAGGAGTTGCTAGGATTAGTTGGTGCCGATACGACGCTGGAAGTGCTATCCCATATTCCAGCGCTCACTGCTGTACCATCTCTGCCAGTACCAGGAGTTCCTGTGCCCCATTGTATGTAGTCTTGAATGTTACTGACATTAGTATAACCACCTATTTGTGCATATAGTCCAAGCTCACCAGTTGCCATACCATGCGTGGAAATATTCTCCCATCCCAAAACTGTATATTCTCCAGGTGCTATATTTAAACTGCCACTGATCAGCTCTACGCCTGCATTACTTCCAGAGGAAGTTGTTGCTGAGACTACTCTATATCTCGGCCGATTACACAAGGCATATGATGATATATCAACTGTCGTCGTTCCAGCATTGTATAACTCCACCCAATCTCCAGCAATGTTTACTTCATTGATAATGATCTGACTATTGAGATCAACTTTAGTAAAAACAAAACACAACAGAATCAAGATTATTCTCATAATAGATAGTTACAATATTCTACATGCAGTACTCTATCTTCAGATGATAGGCTGCTTGGCAAATGTTAAAATGTTAGTGGACAGTTAATTACTCTCGCTGGTAAGCACATCTTTAGTGTTAATATCCTTGATATCGGCGATCCAATTTTTAATTACATTAGCACCGTTAAAACTGCCTTCGTATGTCAACAAGATTATGGATTGCCCTAGTGGCAACGGTAATTACTTCTGTCGTTTTCATTCATTCTTGTACTTCTGATCGAGAGCTATCAGACCCCGAGATATTACAGGAATCAGATATCCTCCCACATATACAAGAACTATCTTCAGACGCCTATTTCGGTCGAATGCCTTTCGGTCCTGGCGATCAAAAGACTGTAGATTATATCGTTAATCAATGTAAATCTTTAGGCTTAGAGCCTGGAAATAATGGGTCATACACTCAGTCAGTACCTATGATTGAGATTACTACAACTCCGGATAAAACGATGTCTGTTGAGACGCCAACAGGTTCAGCACAATATAACTTTGGTTCTGATTATGTGATACACTGTCAGAAATCTGTAGATAAGGTTGACGTAGTTGATTCGGAGTTAGTGTTCTGTGGCTATGGTATCGTAGATGAAAAGCTGGGGTGGAACGACTTCGAAGGTGTAGACATGAAAGACAAAATCGCCGTTGTCTTAGTTAATGATCCTGGTTATGGTGGAGAAGATTCTACCTTCTTCAAAGGGGATGTGATGACTTACTACGGCAGATGGACCTACAAGTACGAAGAAGCAGACCGTCGAGGAGCTAAAGGCTTATTGATTATACATGAGACCTCGTCAGCAGGATATCCATGGTTCGTGGTGGAAAGTAGCTGGACGGGGCCACAACTCGGGCTCGAGAAAGAAACCGTTGCCAATGGTGCTGATATCAAGGGATGGATACATCTGGATATGGCTAAAGATCTATTTGAGCGAAGCAATTTAGATTTAAGCGCACTTATCAAAAAAGCTCGAACTCCAGGCTTCAAGCCTGTTCCAATGAATGCCACGGTTAACACTAGTCTGACCAATGTCTATAAAAGAGATAAGTCCGACAATATTGTTGCCGTCCTCCCTGGAGAAGCTAATCAAGAAGAACATGTGATCTACTCAGCACACTGGGATCATATTGGTATCGGAAAAGTTGTCAATGGCGACAGCATCTATAATGGTGCACTGGATAATGCCAGTGGAACGGGGACGCTCCTCGGGATAGCTCAAAATTTCAAGAGACAAAAAAGCACACCTGATCGATCAGTAATCTTCCTATGGGTGACGGCTGAGGAACAAGGCCTATTGGGATCTGAATATTATGCTCTTAACCCAACTGTACCGGTAAGTGATATTGTCGCTAATGTGAATATCGATGGCTGCAACCCAAATGGAGCCATGAAGGATTTTCAAATCATAGGCATCGGACATAGTGAGATGGACAAAATCGCCGAAGAAGAACTCGCCAAACAGGATCGCTATGTGCTACCAGATCAAGAACCCGAAAAGGGATACTTCTTCAGATCAGATCACTTCAACTTTGCAAAAGTTGGTATACCTCCATTATTCGGAGAGGGTGGCTATGATCATATCGAAAAAGGTATCGAGTATGGCAAAGAAAAGAAAGCAGAATATACTGCCAACAACTATCACGCCCCAAGTGATGAATATGATCCCGAGACTTGGGATATGAGTGGTGTAATGCAGGATGCCCAGATCTACTATAATATCGGCTGGCGCCTCTCCAACTCTCAGGAATGGCCACAGTGGTATGAAGAGAGTGAGTTTAGCAGAAGGAAGACGTTGAAGGATTAGGTTTCTCAGTGACGAGTTAGGAAGGTCACGGAATGATGCCCTTTATCCAAAGCTGACAAATAAGCATTGTGTAAATCTTAGGTCATAACGGTTAATTGCTGCCAACTCTTTACTCCCTAAGTCTTTACTGTTCAACTCGATACTAATTACTCATTACTAATTCAGATATTTGCGCCCTTAATAAGTAATTATGGCCAAGTATCCAGAATATAAGGGATTAGACCTACCAGAGATAGACCGCACGATTTTAGCTTTTTGGGAGTCGGAAGATATTTTCCAGAAGAGTATTAATGAGCGTTCTGAGGATAATCCATTCGTATTCTATGAAGGGCCTCCATCTGCCAATGGTAAGCCCGGCATCCACCATGTCATGGCACGAACGGTCAAAGATCTATTCTGTCGCTACCATACTATGAAAGGTCAGCGAGTAGAGCGAAAGGGCGGATGGGATACTCATGGACTTCCTGTAGAGCTTAAGGTAGAGAAAGAACTCGGCATCACTAAGGATGACATCGGCACCAAGATCTCGATAGAAGACTATAATAAGGAGTGCCGATCTGCTGTCATGAAGTTCAAAGAGCTTTGGGATGACCTCACTAAGAAGATGGGTTACTGGGCAGATCTAGACAATCCATACATCACTTTTGAGAACGATTACATTGAGTCAGTATGGCATCTGCTGAAGACCCTATATGACAATGATCTAATCTATAAAGGATATACCATCCAACCCTATTCGCCCGCAGCAGGAACTGGCTTAAGTTCGCATGAGCTCAATATGCCTGGAGCCTATCAGGATGTCAAAGACACCTCTGCAGTAGCACAGTTTAAGTTGATCGAAGATGAGGCATCAGAGTTCCTGTACAAGGAAAAGGGAGCTGGTGATGTATACATTATTGCCTGGACGACAACGCCATGGACCTTGCCCTCTAATACAGCTCTTGCTGTCGGCAAGAAGATCACTTATGTGAAGATTAAGACTTACAACCCATACACTAAACTGCCGGTCAATCTCATCCTCGCTGAGGATCTCTTGGGGAAGTGGTTCAAGCCAGAACAAGCTGATATAGATTATGATAGCTACTCAGCTGACCAAAAGCTAATCCCATACGTCGTACTTCAGAAATTCTCTGGAGCAGACCTTGAGCATCTCCGCTACGAGCAATTACTGCCTTACGTACAACCTGAAGAGGGAGATGCATTTAAAGTAGTCATGGGAGACTTTGTAAGTACTTCTGATGGAACAGGTATCGTACATATCGCCCCTTCATTTGGTGCAGACGATATGAGAGTCGGTAAGAAGTATGGTATGGGGGCCTTGACACTCGTGGATAAGCAAGGAAAGTTCGTTGATGAAGTAACCGACTTTGCGGGTAGATATGTCAAGAACTATAAGGATGAAGAAGACTACCGCAGTGTAGATATTGACATCTCTATTAAGCTCAAGGAAGACAACAAAGCATTCAACGTACAGAAGTATCAGCATAACTACCCACACTGCTGGCGTACCGATAAGCCCATACTATACTATCCTCTCGATAGCTGGTTTATAAAGGCATCTGCTCGTCGTGAGCGTATGGTAGAGCTCAACAACACCATAAATTGGAAACCAAGCCATACGGGTGAAAAGAGATTTGGCAACTGGCTCGAAAATCTTCAAGATTGGAACCTTTCTCGGAGTAGATATTGGGGTATCCCTCTTCCGATCTGGCGTACAGCAGATGGTTCTGAAGAGAAGTGCATAGGCTCGGTAGCAGAGCTGACCGCAGAGATTAATAAAGCCAATGAAAAGCTAGGGATAACTCAAAAAGTTCCTCAAGATTTACATAAACCATACATCGACGACGTGACACTTGTCTCTAACTCGGGAGAAGCAATGAAGCGTGAAGCAGATCTGATAGATGTATGGTTTGACTCAGGATCAATGCCCTATGCACAGTGGCACCATCCGATGGAAAACCAAGAGGTATTCAAGAGGAGCTTTCCTGCTGACTTCATCAGTGAAGGAGTCGATCAGACTCGTGGATGGTTCTACTCTCTTCATGCGATAGGGTCTATGGTGATGGATAGTGTAGCTTTTAAGAATGTCGTTTCTACAGGACTTGTCCTTGATAAGGATGGTGTCAAGATGTCTAAGAGATTAGGCAATGTGGTTGATCCATTCGAGACTCTGGCTAACTATGGAGCAGATCCTACCAGATGGTATATGATGACCAATGCTCAACCATGGGATAATCTAAAGTTTGATATATCAGGTGTCGAGGAGGTTAAGCGTAAGTTTTTTGGCACTTTGTATAATACCTATTCATTCTTCGCGCTCTACGCTAATATTGATGGCTTTGCTTATAGTGAAGAAAGAATACCTCTGGAGCAGAGAACCGAGATCGATAGATGGGTCATCTCCCTGCTCAATACTCTCATCAAAGAAGTCGATGCCGAGTATG
The DNA here is from genome assembly GCA_964505335.1 of uncultured Saprospiraceae bacterium. Classification (GTDB taxonomy): domain Bacteria; phylum Bacteroidota; class Bacteroidia; order Chitinophagales; family Saprospiraceae; genus GYS-P2D. The sequence goes on from CAZDHV010000001.1 coordinate 9,706, forward strand.
CAGACTATGAACCGACGAATGCAGGTCGCAAGATTCAGTCATTCGTAGAGGATCATCTGAGCAACTGGTATGTAAGATTGTGTAGACGCCGCTTTTGGAAAGGAGAATATGCTGCTGATAAGATCGCTGCCTATCAGACTCTCTATGAATGTCTCGCTACGATCTCCAAGCTAATGGCCCCTTTGGCTCCATTTTTTGCGGATTGGCTGTACAAAAACCTGAATGGAACGACTGGCAAAGATGATCATGTAAGCGTTCATCTGTCACTAATAGAAGACCCTGAGCTCTCGGCAATCGATAAGGAGCTGGAGCAGCGCATGGATTATGCACAACGGATATCATCACTCGTACTATCCTTGCGAGCGGGCGAAAGACTTCGTGTCCGCCAACCTCTACAGAAGATTTTGCTCCCAATATTGGATAGCTCATTCAAAGATCAAGTTGAAAAAGTAAAAGATCTAATTCTGTCAGAGGTCAATATCAAAGAGATCGAATATCTCCAAGACACGGCCGGATTCATTAAAAAGAAGATTAAGCCGAACTTCAAGACCCTAGGCCGCAAGCTGGGCAAGGATATGAAAGCAGCGGCTCAGGTTATCAATTCTCTCAGCCAAGAGGACATAGACCAAATCGAAAAGACCGGTCTCTATGCGCTAAGCATTAGCGATGCTCAATATGACTTAACTACTGAAGATTTTGAAATCAGCGCAGACGAGATACCAGGATGGCAAGTAGCTACGGATCGAGAGATCACAGTGGCACTCGACATTACACTAACTGATGAACTTAAGAAAGAGGGTATAGCTAGAGAATTGATCAATCGAATTCAGAATATTCGTAAGAACAGTGATTTTGAAGTGACTGATCGCATAACTGTACAAATCAGTTCAAATGAGCAGGTGTCAAGTTCATTGGCCCAGTTTAAAGACTATGTCGCAACTGAGGTTCTCGCAGACGAGATTAATATAGTTGCTGATGTTACTGGCGAGTCTATTGATATCACTGATGATATCAGTGTGGTCATTGGGGTAGCTAAGAGCTAGAGGGTTGTTCGTGCCTGACCGGCATTAAGGATCTTTGGTTTTATTTGCAAGTAGCCTAAGGTTACTCCTCAAGCCTATCTGCCAATGGGGGGTCGAGATTAAAACAGACTCTAAAACTTAAAAAAAGAATCCGGCAAGTCTGATCTCCGTTGATCCTTGATGATTAACATCTCTTGATAAAATGGAGCTTTCCGCAGTTTCTTCTCGACTGCTTTAATCTTTTTATCATCCCCTTGAGCCTCTAAGATTGCGATGTGGTTTTCATAATACTTGACATCTATGGGATAATACTCATAAGCTTGCTCTGCCCACATTTCTGCTTTCTGCAATAAGCGTGGATCTTCATAAAATGCATAAAAGTCACTGCTGATCTCTAACAATTGATTAGCGATAGATTGGCTGATATTATAGATGCGACTCAGGGAGTCCACATTGGGCGTTTGGCTCTGATCATTGAGCTCCTCTTCACTATTATACTGAGTTTTTAACTCCTCAAATTCCTTAAATCGCTCCTCATCAAGACGGTGTATTTTTTCTGGAGTATTAGCAGTGATATGTTTATCGACAAACCCGATTGTATGTTCGGCATATCGATCTAAATCATTTCTCCTAAAGTAGCGATTATAATATCTATCAAGATCACGGTCATATACATCGCCGAGTTCCATCTGAAGCTGTACTGTATGCTCAAACAATAAAAAGTCTCCAGAGTCGATTGACTTCTGTAGTCGTTGATCCATGAGTGTTTTCATCTCATTGCGCCACTTGATCTTCTTACGTCCGATGCGATCATGCAGGACTACGGACGGCAGGAACTGCCCCACCATAGGTGCAATCAGCTTATACGTATCATCACTAAACTCACTCAACTGATCCATCGTCAACTCCAAGGTTTCATCAGTAATGGGAGTGGTCTCCGCCAGAAATCGCTCTGCAAAAGCCACCTTATTAGTGAATGGGAACCCAGCGGCAACATCCAGTATTCTTTCAATCTCTGATAAACTGTAAGAGCCGACATTGTAGTAATCGACTTTGTCCAGTACATCCTTGTTCTCCCAATAATGAAGGATTTCTCTAGATTTTTCGATTAATCCATATTTCGATATGGCCCCTTCTTGCCGATATATTTCCTCACCAGTAGGACTTAAGAATAACAATGTTGGATAGGAGTCTATGCCCTGCGAAGAAGCGAAATCTGGTTCTACTTTCTCAGCATTTACCTTTAGGGCGATAAATTCAGTATTTAAAATTTCACTGAGTTTGTCATCTGTAAATACATCACGATCCATGATTTTGCAGGGTGCACACCAATCTGTGTAGACATCCACGAAGATCAACTTCTCCTTGCCTCGAGATTCAGATAGGCTCTGCTGCCATGAAGAAACCCGATCAAATTCAACCACCACATCTATGATATCCTGTGCCACAGCCCCATAAGAGAGAAATGTCGATAAAAGGAAGACTTTAAGCGATTTAGATATCACTAATACGTCAATATCGATTAATTTTCTCGTTATAATGGATCGTACTGAAATACTCTCAATTTTCATACTATGATGGATAGTGGCTTTTATAACGAACAAATATCTGCCAAAATATTGCCAAGCGTGCAAGATATCTCCTTTGTACCACTACATAAATCATACCTTAAAATAGAATTAACAATACTGGGCATCATCTGGGCCGTAATTGCGATTGTTGCCTTAACAGGATTCTATTTTGGGGAGCCGGAGCTGTCTTGGATCCCTGTAGCGGTAGGTGGGCTGATTGCTGTGCTTGCCATCTTCAGTGTCGTTGTTACCATTTTGGGCTTCAAACACAAGGGATATGCCGTTCGCAATCTCGATATTATCTATAAACAAGGATTAATCTGGAAGAAGGAGTTAATCATACCATTTAACCGGATACAACATGCCGAGGTGAATCAAGGACCATTCGAGCGAATATTTGATCTTGGAGAACTCAACATTTATACAGCAGGTGGTAGGAGTAGTGATCTCTCTATAAAAGGCATAACCAAGGAAGAGGCCATGTCTATTAAGCATTTCTTACTGAACAAAACGGCGATGGATGACGAAGAAGAATAGCCTCTCATTTATCGAGCCGCAGCGACAATCAGAGTGGGCCATCATATTTATCATCCTCAGATTTCTCCGAAAGTTTCTCATGCAGATCTGGCCTATCCTTGCTGCGCTCGTATTAGGTAGATCCCGGAATAGTGAGTTTGATACATTCGAGCTAGTCATAGCAGGATTGGGAGTGTTCAGTTTGATATCATCTATTCTAGCTTACTTCAGATACTATTTTCACATCTCGGATGAAGAACTCGTCATCCAGAAGGGCATTCTGAAAAAAGTTCGCCTTGACCTACCTTTTGATAGAATCCAATCGGTCAACTTCAGTCAGAATTTTTTACACCAGATGCTCAATGTTACCGCGGTAGAAATTGAGTCCGCAGGATCAGATCAGAAAGAACTCAAAATCGATGCCCTTCAAATACCTGTCGCGGAGAAGTTACGTGAAGAATTGCTCAAAAGAAAAGGACAAATCACTGTCCATCACACGGAAGATACCTCATCCGAAGAGGCCCTCATTAAGCCAATATCGAAGGAGATTATGTCCCTTGACATCCAGAGTCTCATAAAGGTAGGCCTTACCCAAAACCACCTCAAGCCAATAGGTCTCATCATTAGTTTAATCGCATCAATTTGGGCTACGGGTTTTGCTGGCAACTTCGACCCCAGAGTTTTATTCGATTTTATCATGGATCACTTTGAAGGGTTAAGCTCTATAGTTGGATATGGTATAATAGCATTGCTACTTGTTCCACTGATGGTACTATGGTCTGTGGTCAACACGATACTTCGGCACTATAATTTAAGTTTTACTAGGTCTGGACGGCGATTTCATGTAGAGCAAGGTTTACTAACCAAACAGCAGTTTTCTGCTATGGACAAGAAAATACAAATCATGTCATGGGGGCAGAATCCTTTGGAAAAGATCTTGGGTTATCACAACATCTTTTTTAGGCAGGCCAAGTCAGGAGAGGATCGCAAGAACAAGCAGCGATTTGAAATACCCGGTTGCACAGAAAATCATGTAACTAATGTCAAAAACGCCTGGCTCAAAAAGTCTAATCAAAGCTATGATGTCTACCACAGTGTCTCAGATCACATGTTCAAGCATACTGCCAAATACCAGTGCGTATTTTTTGGCCTGATCATCATAGGGTTAGCTTATGCTCAAGTCTGGCCAGCGGTTGCGGCAGCATTAGTAATCGGCGGAATAAGCCTATACTTTAGCTGGAAGAGATATACCAAAAAACGATATGCCCTCAACGAGGATAATCTGTTTATCGGTGGAGGCATATTGGGGTTCAAAAACTCCATCTGTCCGATTTACAAGATTCAAAATCTGGCTATCCATCAAAATTACTATCAACATCGAAGAGGTCTGGCAACTTTGATTATTCATACTGCAGCTGGTGCGATGAGCATCCCCTATATCCCAAAAACAACTGCTCAACAACTTATGGATAGGCTGATAAATCAGGTAGAGAGCAGTAAAAGAAGCTGGATGTGACAATCTCGAAATAAAAAAAGGGCCCCTGCCCCCCGGCAGGAACCCTATAAAGGTATCAATGAAAATTATTTCTTATCGAGCAACAAGCACTTTTAAGCTCGTCTGTTGATTATTTTCATTGATGGTAAGTGTGTAGTATCCTGGTATTAGATCTTGTACATCGATTGACGTTTGCACATTGGAAGTCCTTACTGTCTTCACATTGCGGCCCATAAGATCATACAATCTTATCTCGCCTTCCTCCGATGAATTTCTTTTCACAAAAATGTAGTCTGTAGTTGGGTTAGGGTATGCAACCACATCCAATTGTTGAGTGATTTCTATCACTTCTTCTATTTCTTTTGCTACTGCATCTTCTTCAACTCTTACGATAGTCTCAGAAGCCTCATCATAGTACCACTCAGGGAATGCATCCTCTGGTGCTGCTTGTGATGTAGCAAATCCATTTACAGAGCCATCATAAGCACATATAGCAAAGTCTCCTTTAGTATTGTTGCCTTGATCTACAACTCTGTAGTAGATGAATGATCCAGCCGCTTGATCAGTCAAGTTGATCTCTGATCCTCTGCTTCCACCAAACTGATCACAGTCTACTAATGTAAGGTTGTCACAAGTCCCGCTATACGCCTCAAGGATCATGTTGTTCTCATTGAATAATAATGGCGCGCTCACAGTGACAGCACCTGAACTTGGTACTCTTACCTTAAACCATACGTCATCAGGTTGGAATCCGCTTACTCCACAAGAGAAAAATCTGCTCGCGTCACTTGAGTAAGTAGCTCCTATATTGCTGTATATTTCTTCATTACAAGTAGATCCTGCAGTTAACTCGATTGCTCCTAAACAATCATCATTAGGAATGCCCTCGCTAAGACATGCCGCAGGTGCCGTGAAAATTGAGTATGCTCTATAATGGCTCTGCTGCCAACATAAATCATTACTGCTATTGCCGATATTGGCAGATACGTTAACTACTCTTCCATCAGCAGGCAGATCAGTCAATGTGATGATCTGTGGGCTACCTGTTACTCTGAATGACTGGTTGTTGAGATATAGGAATTCATTGTTTCCACTGTTTCTATATGTTACTCTCAATGTCTGCTCATAAGTGCTTGTTGCACCATCACACTCAGACTGCCCAAGCGCTTCAACAAAGTTGATTCTACAGCTCGTCTGCGGCGCACCACCAAAGGCACATAATCCAAACTCTCCTTCTTGGATCGTTCCTCCTCCGAAGATTCTAATATAAATTGTCTCTCCTGGCGTACGATTGAATAGCTCTACAAGTCCGTGTCTATCATTAACAGGCCAGTATTCTTTAATGCTACTACATGCAACCGGTGTTAGATCGTTACATGATCCAGCATATGCTTCCATGATGATCTCTGATACGCCGCCATCTACCTCAAATGACTCTACAAATAAGTTTCCTGATGCTGGCACAACTGCTGTAAACCAGATGTCAAGGGCTCTATCCGTCTGACCACATATTGCCTTATTACTTGGGTAACCTGATGCCGTAGCACCGAAGTTGTGATATACTTTGCTGTTACAGCTGTTCTCTACAGCTAGAGGTGCAGCAGTACGACATGTGTTATTGCTTAAAGCTGTCTGAGTTAAGCAGATGTAGAATGTACCGTTGTCAGCAGGGCTCTCATTATATACTCTGAAGTATAACTCTTCTCCTGGGGCAAGATCAGTGATCTCTTGAGATGAGCTCGATTGATCTCCTATACAGATAAACTCTGATCCTCTTGTAATATAAGCCTCGATTATTGGGTCAGCTACTGTAGGATTTACTCTTATTACTTCGACGTTCATGCCTGCTTGTTCTGGCACAGTAGTCTTAAACCACACATCTTCGGCTTCTCTGTTGTTAGAACATGCTACTTGAGACTTTATAGATGTAGTAGCACTACTTAGGATATGGCTTTCTTCAAAGCAATCAGTCCCGAAGCTAAGCTCTTTAGCATTTTCTGGCAAGTCATTATCTGGTGTAGCACATCTCTTAAGGATGACCATTAGTCTTCCTGCTGGTACTTTTTCTGTATACTGTCTTTTGTATGGATCCCAACATTGGATAAACAAGTTGAACGCTCTTACATCAGTAAAACTTGCTGCCTCATGTACCACAGGTAACATATAAAGCTCTTGCTTTGCTAATGTCTCATCAGTCTTAGTTCTGTTATCCAGCTCCCAAGAGAATATTGTCAATCCACTTGTAGAGTTGTCAGCATTGTACTCTGACGGATACCATGTCTTTTGATAATCCAAAAAGTTCATCTCAGTGTGGCAATCAGCAACTATAAATTCGAAGTTTCTTGAGTTTGCCTCGAAAGTCTTACAAGTTGTATCGAATGCGTCTGCATCATCATTACCTCTTGCAAATGATGATGCAAGCTGAAGACGATCACTCGCTAATACTTCTCTCATTGTCATCGCCTGCTCCTCAGTGAACATAAGCTTAGCACAGTCTGCAGAGTAGTCCATAAAGTTGAAGATGTTGTCTACAGATCCACAAGATGTTGGAATATCCTGCGCACAGTGGTAAAATCTCTGTGCGTTTTGAGGGTACGTATCTGTAAAGCCATCATCAGCTCCACAACCTGAACCATTGATATCACCATTTACGTGAGGTAATCCTAACCAGTGGCCGATCTCATGTGCAAGAACACTACCTCTATTATAGAGTGAGCCGCTTCTACCTGGGATAACAATCTCATGATTGATAGTTACACCATCATCATCAGAATTTGCGCGACCGAATAACTTTGGAATGCTTGATGCAATACCAAGAAAACCATTGTCAAGGTCAGTCACATAGATGTTTAAGTAATCGTGAGGATCATTCTCACTTCCTACACCCGATCCGCCTGGAAGGCAAGCATGAAGAGTGCCATGTGTAGCACCTGTTTCATATGATGGGCATGTCGCCGTATTTATACGATTGATTTTGCCGATGGCAAATTGTATGCATGTATGGCCAGATTCAAATGATTGAAAATCGCCAGTGATATTTTCTTTTCTATCTGAATATCCACTAAAGTCCGAATTGAGTTGGTCAACAACTATCCTTAGATCTTCTCGTGAAAAATTCTTGCCTGAGCCGATCGCTTCTCCACTATGGAATATGTGAAAGGCAATTGGTAATACTGTGATACCATTGGGGCATGTCTCCTGCGCACCTGCATTTTTAAGCTGCTGTACTTTTAAAACACTCTTAGAGATGAAGCCATTGTATTCGGCTAATCTCTTTTCATATTCTTCAGGAAATAGTGTTTGATACTTCTCTAACTCGTGAGTCACACCACATGAATGTGATTGTGCTGAAACGAAAGTGAATTGGAGTAAAAAAGCGCAAGCTATTATAAGCGCACTTCTTAAGTTTGGATAAAGGGGGTTAAAAATTTTCATTGTTTTCATTGTAGTTGGATTCTATACTCATAAGAGTCATTCAAGGCACTTTTGCCTGATGAGAATCTGATTGCTGACTGGTCCGTCAAGATTTTTGGTCGCTTTTTACGGGATTTTGGTTTGGGGTAAAAACCTCGCCGTTAGGCAATAAAAAGCACCCTGATGGACTGGTCATCATGTAAGAATCTAGGGTCAACTGATTTATGTAATTAGGCCTATTTATATAGGCTTTTGGCGGAGAATGCCCTTGAGATCGTCGGCAGCAAAAATGATGGGATTATTTCTTTTTGCAAACCTCAGATAGACTGTTGTTCTATAAAATACAATTGGATAATTTGGGTTGCACATCCATTACGGCGTGCATCTATAAGACAGTAGATCTTCTAGCCCTCCCTTGATAGAAATTAAGAAATGTAAACAAGGCGTCAGAAATCGATCTTTGGAAAATGTGGTTCCCAGATTTGTCCTAATCCGGATGGCTAAACATTTATTCGGTTTTCTATTCTTGATATAGCTTATAATCCTGATTGATTGATCTATACAATCTTTTATATTACATGACAAAAGGAACACTATGCGGCTACAGCGCCTCAATATGGATAACTCTTGGCATCTTGAGTTTGGCAAGACGCGCATATTGGTAGACCCATGGTTGAAAGGTGCTGAGGTGGATTTCTTTTCTTGGTTCAACAAACAGAGCCACAAGACTCAATCCGTATCGATCAACGATGTGCATTCTTATGATTTAGTCCTCATCACTCAAAAATATCCTGATCACTTTCATATAGAGACCTTACTGGAGTTGAATCCAAAGCGCCTTGTTGTGCCAAAGTCTATTTATCAGAAAGTGCATCGTGTACTACCAGAATCATCCGTTTATACATTTGATCAGTGGTCAGAGTGTGTTGACAACTCTATTCTCAGGCTTCATCACCTGCCTTCTTATAGATCTATGGATCCAATCTATGATGCACTCCTATTAGAAGATGGTACCCAAAGTGTATTACTGGCCACCCATGGCTATGATCCCCGATGGCGAGAGTTGATCGACCCTTATCCACCAATTGCCTTAGCGTTAACTCCATTCAACCATTACCGATTACCTAAAGTCTTAGGAGGCGATGTATCACCAGGTATGAGAGCTGTTGAGGCGCTCATATCCGATCTTTCTCCTAAGCACATCATAGCAACTCATGATGAAGACAAGGATGCATCTGGTCTCATCCCGATGTTAGCTAACATTACCTGGGCGCCAAGTGATGAAGAGCTACTCCAGAGCGAGTTGTTCCGAGATCGCTTATTAACCATATCTGATTATCATCCAATAAGCATATGAATCAAGTCAACAGAAATTATGGCCATCTACTGCAGATCGCTTTTATCTATTTAGTAATAGCTATAAGCGGGTACATTACTTGGCACTATACTCAGTCTCATGGAGAGGTCATTTCATTTTTGATTGCCGACGTCGTCATGACGGTAGTATGTTTCTTGTTCTCTATTATCAAAAGAAATAGCTCTGTATACGATCCCTTTTGGAGCTTAATTCCTTTCTTCTTTGTAGTTATGTGGTGTTACTTACATCCATCTGCTCTGACCATCTATCATTTTGTGGCCTTTGCTGTAATCTCTATATGGGCGTGGCGGTTGACATTTAATTGGATAAGATCATGGCCTGATTTTTCTCATGAGGATTGGCGTTACACCAAGTTATCAGCAGATAGTGGGGCAATGTATCCTTTAGTGAACTTCTTTGGTATCCATCTCTTTCCGACAATATTGGTTTTTGCTGGCATGTGGCCTCTGTTCTTCATTTTTGAAAATGCTCCAAGCAGCGGCTTGTTCGTCCTTGGTGCTGTGGTTTCTTTTATAGGTATACTATTTGAGTTCTTTGCTGACAATCAGTTGGCTAAATTCAAAAGAAGGCCAAACCCGAAGACTTCAGACATTCTGGATACTGGTTTATGGGGTAGATGTCGACACCCTAACTACCTTGGAGAATTGCTTTTTTGGATCGGACTGTTCTTCATAGGGTATGCGTTTGGTGCACCTCTTTATACCGCTATTGGTGCTGTATCGATGATCCTTCTTTTCGTTTTTGCTTCTATACCTATGAAAGAAAAGAGGATGATGAATAAGCGACCTGAGAGTTTTAAAAGCTATAGCGCTCGTGTGCCGCTGTTGATTCCTAAGCTATAGAGTTAGTGCTTTTGTTCTTTCGTGCCTAGGTGCGTTAGTTTAATAGGTTCTTTTAAGTCTTATAATTAGTACGCAGCTAAATTAGATTGCCTGTGCCAGAGTTAGAAGATCTTCATTTCATTCAAGATGAAAAAAGATGAGATTCAAATCAAAAGAAATAAACGGATCGAAATCACAAAGAAACAAGGGCACGAAAAAACGAGGCTCGAGCTACATTGGGGAAGTGAGTGTGTCTAAGCTATGATTACTGTGCTTTTTCAATCGAATAAGCTCAACTGACCATCTCGATACTTTGGATATAGTGATAGATCATATGGCGGCATAACCTTACCCGAAAAATATTTTTCCTTAGCTATCTTAAGCTGTTGAGAGATCATCTCAGCATAGTTGCCCTCGCCACGCATCCTTGTTCCATATCTGCTATCATTGAGCTTGCCGCCGTGACAACTTTGGATCTGATGAATCACACGATCGTATCGATCTGGATAGTTCTTCAGGAGCCAATCCTCAAAGATTTCTCCTATTGCACCATTGAGCCTCACAATGGTATTACTCATCTTAAGGGCGCCAGCCTCAGCACTACTCCTGGCAATATCAAACACTTCTCGATCATTAATACTGGGTATGATGGGGGCGAACATAACCATTACAGGGATGCCTGCTTCTGAGAGTCGCTCTACGATCTTAAGGCGCTTCTCTCCAGAGCTGGTTCTCGGCTCGAGTCGCCTTCTGATATCTTCATCCAGTGTGGTAATCGATATGGCGACATGAACTAATGAGTGTTCTGCCATTTTAGACAGAATGTCAATGTCCCTGTTGATTAAGGCATTTTTAGTGATGACTCCCACTGGATGTCTATAGCGCCAGAGCACTTCAAGCATTTTTCTTGTGAGCTGGTATTTCTTTTCGGCAGGTTGGTAGCAATCCGTATTGCCGCTGAGCATGATAGGTGTTGCGTTCCATTTTTTACTCTTAAGTTTTTGTTCCAAGAGTTCTGGGGCCGATTCTTTGACAAGTATTTTCTGTTCGAACTCGATACCGGCACTATAGCCCCAATAGGTGTGTGTATTACGTGCATAACAGTAGACGCATCCATGTTCGCAGCCTTGATACGGATTCATAGAGTACCCCATTCTCAGGTCAGGGCTGTCTACTTTGTTAAGGATGGTTTTGGGATATACCTTGATATATTGGTTTCGCTTTTGTGCTTGCAGGCCTTCGTCGTCGTCCCAGTGTAAGCCTTTATGGCTATAGCTGTTCGTATCAAATGGATTGTCGGGATTGATTTGAGCTCCTCGGCCATGGATATATTGATCTGACATATTGGTGTGTTGTTGTTTAATTACGCTTTGAGGGTCTTACGTCGCCTACTACTGAATGACCTACCATTGATCTGATAGCTTTTTTCGTTAAATCGTGGATCGGTGATATACGAGAGCTTTTCCATCTTGCTAACCTCCATACTATAGAAGCCAAACTCTTCTACGATCTTGCCCGTGATCTGATATACGCCTCGCCCTCTGAATGGATAGTCTCGAGCTACATTAGGGAAGTGCGTCGTATCAATGAAGTAGCCAGCACGATCTATGAAGGTTCCAAAGTTCATGCGCTTGCCACTCTTGGTACTTGTATCCTTGACCGTGATTAAATAACCTATCATAGATATGGTCTGATTACAATACTTGACCATATCACTAGCGAGGATATCAGATATAGGCTCATCAGAATCGATCAAGTCAAATGGGCTGCATAGTGGAAATCCTAATAGCTCAATCTGATCAAAAGCTTCCTCATGCTCTTCTAGCTCCAGCGAGGGCAACTGATACTCTTTAGGTTGCCGCTTGAAGAGCTTGGTCTGTTGTTGCTCAGTATTTTTGGATTTATTGAGGAGTTGATGTGCCTTCCACAGCAATTCTTTCTTTTGCTTACCAGTAAACCTAAATGCATTGATACGGATTAGCGCAGATAACTGCTCCAAGCCAATACCCGTGCGCTCGACGAAGTCTATCAAATCCTCATAGGCCCCCGAAGCCTGTCGGGCCTTCACCACCTTCTTGACAAAATCTGACTCTATCCCATGAACAAAGCCCATACCTATATAGATGTCCTTGCCATCGATATGACAGATATAGTCACTTCTATTGACACAAGGAGGATGTATCGTACCTCCTCTCATGCGAGCTTCGTGGATATACAACTCTGGACGATAGAAGCCGCCACCATTGTTAATTGTAGCCACCATATATTCCAGTGGATAGTGCGCCTTGAGGTATAGACTCTGATAGCTCTCCACCGCATAGGATGCCGAGTGCCCCTTAGCGAATGCATAACCAGCAAAGCTCTCGATCTGTCGCCACACCTCTGATGACAGCTTATCATCATAACCCTTGTCACGGCAGTTAATGAAGAACTTATCCCGTACTCGATCAAATTCTGCCCGGGAGCGATACTTGCCCGACATGCCTCGCCTGAGGACATCTGCCTCGCCGAGCGTCAGACCAGCAAAATAGTGCGCCACCTTAATAACATCTTCTTGATAGACCATGATGCCATACGTGTCTGGCATGATATCCCAAAGCACAGGATGAGCCTCCTTGCGCTTCTCTGGATTGCGCTCTCTAAGGATATACTCCCTCATCATCCCCGACTGTGCTACCCCTGGACGGATAATAGAACTGGCGGCCACTAATCCTAGATAGTGATCCACCTTGAGCTTCTTGAGGAGCATACGCATAGCTGGCGACTCTACATAGAAGCATCCGATGGCCTTGCCATCTCTCAGAAGAGCCTTGACACGATCATCCTGCTTAAAGCGCTTAAGGTCATGGATATCTATAAGATCATGCGTAGGATTGTTTTCTCGGACCAGTTTCAACCCATCCTTGATCTTGGCAAGACCTCGCTGACCCAAGATGTCAAACTTATACAATCCCACATCCTCAGCAATCACCATGTCAAACTGTGTCGTAGGAAATCCCTTAGGGGGAACAAATGTGGTCGTATAATACTGTATAGGGCGCTCGGAGATAATGATGCCCGCAGCATGTACACTTAAGTGACTCGGCAGACCCTGCAACAGACTGGCATACTTGATGACCAGCTGTGATAGACTGTCCAACTGCTTATATACTGGCTTGCCGCGAATGATATGGTCCAACTCTTCCTTAGGCAATCCAAACACCTTCCCCAACTCTCGCACTGCCGCCCGAAACTGAAATGTATTATAGGTAGACAACAATGCGGTATGAGGAAAGCGATCAAAAATGTATTGGGTAACATCGTTGCGATCCTTCCACGAGAAGTCTATGTCAAAGTCTGGCGGGTTCTCACGATACAGATTAATAAAACGCTCAAAGTATAAATCCAGCTCTATGGGATCTACGTCGGTAATCCGAAGCAGATAGGCCACGATACTATTTGCTCCACTGCCACGGCCCACATAGAAGTACCCTCTGTTGCGAGCATAACTCGTGATATCCCAGTTGATCAAAAAGTAGGAGACGAAGTCCTTCTCAATGATGATGTTTAACTCCCTCTCAATCCTCGAGATGATCTCCTCTGTTGGTGTAGGATATCTATACCGCAGATTATCACGACACAGCCGACGGATCAACTTAACATCTTTGGCTACTGAGCCAGTGAAGGTCTGCTGATTCTTGGGACTACCTCTGTCAAAATCAAAAGATATAGAACAGTTGTCCAATAGCTTCTGCGTATTCTGGATGAGCTGAACATGATCGAGATAGCGGCCGATGAGCTCATCCCTATCCAAGAAAAAATCTCTATCCGAAGCATAATCTTCTGCAGTGATCTTAGTATATATGGTGTTGAGGTCTATGGCTCGCAGTAGCTTATGGAGGCTGTAGTCTGAGCGACTCCTAAATGTAGCGGACTCCAGCATCACCATGCAATCCCTCGATATGGTATGGCCCAGTTTGATCTTATTGAGTTGATCACTACGCACTCCGACGTACTCATATGATCTCAAGGCCCGCTGTGGGATATTATCAAGCGGATAGATCACATAACAGTGTTGCCACTGGGGCGGCTCCTTAGGTATCGGGATATCTTCCTGATTAAGATAGCCACTGAGGTAGGTATTCATCTCCTCAAAGCCCAGATTATCCTGTGCAATAGCAACATATAACTGCTTAATCCCATGACGGAAGTCTATACCAACTATCGGCTTGATACCATACCGTGGGGCTAGCCTGACAAAGTTGAGGCAGCCTGAGGTATTGTTGATATCCGTCAGTGCTATACGCTTATAGCCCTTTTCTACTGCCAGCTCTAATAACTCCTCAGGTTTGATTAGGCCATAGCGCAGGCTATAACAACTATGTGTGTTGAGATACATAAATACTAGCTTCGATTTATTTGAAAAAGATATTTGGAGTACGGCGGCGCTATTAAAATAACGTGCCCTGTCGATCGTCTGGAGGCTCCTTATTCTTCTTGAGTTTGGCTTCGGTGTTCTTCCGCTTGCGAGCTTGTGTCATCCCCATGCCCTCAAGCTTCAGCTCTTGATAGAGTTCATAGTCATACTCAGGATAGATCCGCTCGCCCATGGGCTCAAGCAAGAATGGATCTTTGATCTTAGGACTCTTAATCCTTGGTGATATCGGATAGGCATTCAGCTCCTCTGCGGGATAGGGCTGCAAGAGATCTGTCACCTCTCCCAAGGGTAAGTCTCCATCCAACCACTCTTGCTCATGCTGCTCAGAAAGTATCACAGGAGAGCGGTGGTGGCCGACCTTTTGTAAGAGATCATTCGCTACCGTAGTAATAATCGAAAAGGATTGTATCAGCTCTCCCGTCTCCTTATTAGTCCATACATCCCAAATGCCCGCAAGGGCAAAAGGGCGCTGACCATCTCGCATATAGATTAGGTATGGTCTGTTCAGGCGGTCTTTCTTAGAGCCCTCAATGATGCCATCGACAATCACTAAGCATCGCTTGTATCGGACCGCATGCCTAAAGGCAGGCTTATTGATGATCCCCATCGCTCCCCGATACTGAGGATCATCGGCTTTGTTATGATCCCCCTCAGATCGAGCATTAAATAGATACATCTGCTTCTTAGCCCAAAAAGGCGTCATCCCAAATCGGAACAGCTGCAACTGATCAGGAAACTCATTAGTGATCACCGGAGCATAATCCCCAATAGATACATTAGGGTTAGGATCAAAAGCAGCAGGGTCAAACAATCCCTCCGGCATCGGCTTAGTCCTAAATCTCTTCTGGATCGTCTTAAGCTTTGATATGACTACGTAGCGTCCGCACATGGTGGTAGTTTCGAGTTTATTAGTAGCGAGTTAGTTAGTATAGGGAGTGTTGAGCTGAATAGTTTTCATTGCGAAATGGATTTTATGAGCCCCCGAATCATTTTTGATACTTCATCTGACTCCTCTCTAAGTTGAGTAGATACCGTAGCGTCCAGATAATTTAATCGTTCTCCTAAATAAAGCATAGATTTTACTTCAGCAGTTGACGCTTTAGCTATGTACAGAAATCTGGCGAATTCCTTATTTGTATTTCTATCAAAGCCTTCAGCAATGTTATTAGATATTGATACTGCAGCTCGTTGTACCTGATCTTTAAATCCAAAATCCTTCAATTCAGCAAATTGCTGATAGATAACAACGGCCAAATCTTGAGACTTCTGCCATACTTTCAACTCTTCAAAGCTCTTTATACTTGCCATACTTACTTTTTCAACTCAATACTAATAAACTCGCCACTAACTTACTCGTCACTCGATACTAATCAACTAGTCGTAATCCTCTTGGTAATCTATCGTCCCAAATAATTCAACTATTCCTTTTTGCTCTCGCTTTAGAATAAATTCTTTTAATGCCTCATTTACAGTTTCTCTTTGGGTCTTAAAGCCACCAACCTCTTGTGCGCTATTCAGTAATTCGATATCGATATTTAGATTTGTCACCATAATATTTATTTGTCAATAGAACATTAATCCGTACTCAATACTAATAAACTTGCCATTAAATACTCGGTACTGACTTACTCGTCACCCGATACTAATCAACTCGATACTCCATACTCTCTACTAACCCCTACTGATGCCTATGCGCCAATAGCGGCGGC
This sequence comes from uncultured Saprospiraceae bacterium, assembly GCA_964505335.1. Classification (GTDB taxonomy): domain Bacteria; phylum Bacteroidota; class Bacteroidia; order Chitinophagales; family Saprospiraceae; genus GYS-P2D. The sequence continues at coordinate 26,049 of CAZDHV010000001.1, forward strand.
GGCTCTCCCGTAAATGGATTACGCCGTCCGATAGTCCTAGCATTCATGCCCTCGGCCCTCATCACAGCACGATCACCAAACCGGTCTCTGATCCGATCCATCGCCTGATACAAGCTGATGATCTCCTCACTATCCTCGAATAGGTTCATCTGATAGTTGCCGCCAACTAATCCACTAAATCGCACTCCGACCAATCTCACCAATAGCCTGCGATTGTATAGTCGATTGAATAGATCCTTAACTTTTGGGATGATGATATGGTCTGCCGAGGAGTACGGTATCCTACTCTGCAGCGTCTGTGTCTGAAAATCCGAGTAGCGCAACTTAACAGTGATCACAGAAGTCAACTTCTGACCTCTACGCAACTGAAACGCCAAGTTCTCTGCCATAGCCAAGAGTATAGACTTTAGCTTCGCAACGTCAATCGTATCCTTGTCAAAGGTGCGCTCCGTAGAAATCGATTTGCGCTCGTTATATGGGACCACAGGAGTGTTGTCGATCCCGTTGGATTTCTTCCATAGGGTGACGCCATTCTTGCCAAATACATTTTGCATCATCTCGATCGGCATCTCCTGTATCGTGCCGATCTGCTTAAGACCCAAGTGACAAAGCATCTGATAGGTTTTGTCTCCCACCATAGGAATCTTACGTACAGACAGTGGCGCAAGAAATGGCTTCTCGGTACCCATCTCTACATTCAACTCGTTGTTGGGCTTGGCGAGACCTGTTGCCACCTTAGAGACTGTCTTGTTGATGGACATGCCAAAGGACAGTGGCAAGTGTGTCTCCTTGAGGATGCGATGGCGTAGCTCACTGGCATACTTCAGACAGCCAAAGTACTTATCCATGCCACTGAGGTCCAGATAAAACTCGTCTATAGATGACTTCTCGTAGACAGGCACATACTCCTTAATGATATCCGTGACCATCTGCGAAAATTTAGAGTATGTCCCGCTATTACCTCGGATGATTACCGCATCGGGACACAGCTGTCGCGCCAATCGCATCGGCATCGCCGAGCGCACCCCAAACGCTCGTGCCTCATAACTACACGACGCTACCACGCCTCTATCGCTGGTGCCCCCTATGAGCACAGGACGGTTCTTGAGCCGACTATCGAGGAGTCGCTCGCACGAGACAAAGAAGGTATCTAAGTCTATATGTACTATGCTACGTTGGGTGGTCATTAGATTATCATTCTCACATTAGTCA
>CAZDHV010000001.1:27360-31001 GCA_964505335.1 uncultured Saprospiraceae bacterium
TATATGTACTATGCTACGTTGGGTGGTCATTAGATTATCATTCTCACATTAGTCAATCTGTTAATGCCGTGAAATCTTCTTTGCGTTCTCTGCGACTCTGCGTGACATCATCTCGCAAAGGCGCAAAGACGCTAAGGCTATTTCTATAGGTTATTTACAATTCTTGTAATACCATCTTTTATAAGCACTTCATTGAAATTGATCAATAGACCAAGTTTCAGGTTTGACAACCTTAGATATGTCAATAATTGTTTTGGGTCTTCCTTTGCGTTCTCTGCGGCTCTGCGCGAAAACATCTATATCCTACTAACTCTAATCCTCGCTACCCCCTAACTCTTCAACTTATCCACGTCAGCTTTAAGCTGCATGACGATCTGGCTGAGTTGCTGTATGTCTGACTCTTGCTTATCCTCTTCATTAGGTAGGCTAAAACTGATATATGCCAGACTCCGCCAGACTTCTATTAATCCACTGGTCGCTAAGCGATAAGGCTCATATAATACATTGTCAGACTTCAATAATAGGTTTCCGTCCTCCTCTTTATATACTCGCTTGTAAACGAGGCCTTGGGACTGAGTGATCAGGATATGGCTCTCTCCATCCTTGATGGTATCCCAGTTCTCTATATACTCACAGATGACATAGCTACCGTCAGGTATCGGCAGCATACTATCTCCCTCAATCTGAAAGAGTCGATAACTCTTGTCAGGATACAGCTCTGGTAATGGCAGGTTAAACTTGGGTAGATCCCTGATGTAATCAGGGTCAGCATATCCGTGAGTGTAGCCGGCACGAGCGCTGACTGGCACTACGGATATCTGCTCCTGATCTTGCTGGTCTATTACAATAGGGAGTATTCTCAAGGTTTTTCCCTTAGTATCTACTTGTGGCGCATCGAGGCCAATACTCAGATCTTGATTGATCAACTGATCCAGAGACAACTCAAAGAGATAAGCCATCTTCTGAATAGTCTCAATCTTAGGTTCTGCACGCTGCTCCTCATACGCTCCGATAATCGATCGTGTGAGCCCCAAGCGCTCTGCCAGATCCGACTGTGTGAAGCCTCGTTGCTTCCGTACGTACTTTATATTCTGATTAATATAACTCATGAGAAGACGAATATATTGCTAATATATTTAGTATGCTACTATATTTAGCATTTTGCTAATAAAATTGGAAAAACAGCTTCTGCCCTTCTATACTGACCATAACTTACTAATATCACATCATGATACAGCGACAAGTCTATCGACTGAAGGCCGGCAATATCAATCGTCTGAAGATCACAACGGAGCATCTTCCCGAGCCCGCCGATGATGAAGTGCAGATAGAAGTACATGCTATAGGGCTCAACTTTGCAGATGTGTTTGCCATCCTCGGGCTATATAGTGCTACACCTGATGGAGCGTTCATCCCAGGATTAGAATACGCTGGCAAGGTTATCAACAAAGGCAATCAGGTCGGTGACTACGAGATCGGTGATCGCATCATGGGCGTAACCAGATTTGGCGCATATGCTACCCACCTCAACATCCATCAATCCTATATCATCCCATTGCCTCGGGATTGGAGCTACAACCAAGGCGCATCATACTTAGTGCAGGTATTAACAGCATATTACGGCCTCAAGAACCTTGGCAATCTGCAAGCAGATCATACCGTACTGATACACTCTGCAGCAGGCGGCGTCGGCATCTGGGCCAATAGAATATGTAAAGCCATGGGGGCATACACCATCGGCACTATAGGTAGCAATAAAAAGATCGAACTCCTCAACGCTGAAGGCTATGATGGATATATCGTCCGTGATCCACGTACATTCAAGCAAGAGCTTACCACACGTCTCAACCAGCGCAACTTAGACATCATCATGGAGTGTATAGGTGGACCAATTATGAAGATCGGGTTCAACACACTGGCACCCATGGGTAGGCACATCGTATATGGCTCGGCACACTATGGCAACACAGCAAGTCGGCCCAATTACTTTAAGCTGATTCCAAAATACCTCACCCGGCCCCGTCTCGATCCACAAAATATGATCAAGCAAAACAAGTCGGTGATGGCATTTAATCTGATCTACCTATTTGACAATGTAACTGTGATGCATGAGCTGCTATCAGAGCTAAACATGCTTAATCTTGGCATACCCATAGTAGGGCATCGCTATACTTTTAATCAACTGCCAGATGCGATACGGACTTTTCAAGCGGGAGGCACCATGGGTAAAGTAGTGATAGAACTCAGCCAAGATTGATGAGATCATATATCTTAGCGCCCTCATACATATAACCATGGCACTGACAGAATCTACTATGCTCCCCCTTGGCACCGCCGCTCCCAACTTTCATATCAAGGATGTGGTCAGCAACAACTATTATAGTCTCGATGATCTCAAGTCTGGCAAGGCTACCGTGATTATGTTTATCTGTAATCACTGCCCATTCGTGATCCATGTCAATCCTGAACTGGTTAAAATCGCCAATGAATACAAGAACCAAGGTGTATCATTCATAGCTATCAGCTCCAATGATGTCGAAAATTACCCCGAGGATGCTCCTGATAAGATGAGCATCGTAGCTAAAGTTTTGAAGTTCCCATTCCCTTACCTCTATGACAAACATCAAGAGGTAGCCAAGGCCTATGATGCTGCATGCACGCCAGACTTTTATGTCTTTGATGGAGATATGAAGCTATCATATCGAGGTCGATTAGATCAGTCGCGACCAGGTAATAATGTCCCGCTTAGTGGAACTGACTTGCGTCATGCCATCGATCAAACTATCGCTGGCAAATCTATCGATGCACAATACCCTAGTGCAGGATGTAATATTAAGTGGAAGTAAGATCTATGTCATACTTAACCTCTCTAGCTCCATATGCATTAGGCTTAATTCTCTTTAGCTTAATTGGCCACACCCTTCTATTAGAAAAGAAGCGAGTACTAAGTATCCTATTCTTGCTATGTGCTGTATTAGGGATCTGGTTAGGAAGCTATGGTAAGGAATTGGAGGCTACCCAATATGTGATCCCGTTATCTCTTATTGTTTTATCCGTCTTCTTAATGCTTCAGGTGGAATTTACGATGGTAGGATTTGCACTCATGGCGATAGTCGCTGGATTCTTTAACGGGCATGATATGGGGCTAAGTCTTCATTATGAAAAATCCATTCTGCCATATATTGGCGGGCTGATTGGTTGTAGCATACTGTTTCTAATATTAGTTTATAAAGTCCAAAGCTTTATGGCTCAAAGAAACGGTTTGTATATGGTCGGTGGGATATCTTGTATTGTTGGGGTACTCTTGGCGTTAGGATAAGCCATTTTTCCCAAAAAACAATCATCATAATGCTATTCTCCGAATTCATGCAGCCCGCTGCTTCAGCAGTCTAGAGATATCTTACGCTGTATTCAACTATCATTGTCACTCTACTGAAGTCTTTATCACAGTTCTTTTTTAATCTTGACCATCGGGAAAGATCCCATACAATTCTATAAATAGAGCCCGTATTCAGACTTTTAAGCCGAGGAGCATATTTTTCTTCTTGAAAATGAAACTCATAGCTGGCACCGCTCAAGATTCCTCTACACCCTTGCCCTACTCAACCATGCGATCAATACGAAAAATAAGCCCATCACTA
>CAZDHV010000001.1:31101-35022 GCA_964505335.1 uncultured Saprospiraceae bacterium
TACACCCTTGCCCTACTCAACCATGCGATCAATACGAAAAATAAGCCCATCACTACGTAGGCTGTGGCCGATATCACCATGATCTCTTCAGTATGTCTCAGTGCAATTGCCAAAAAAGCCCATACCACTACTCCAGCATATGCTCTATCTCTCTTATGATAGGTGATATACCCAGCTATAGCCGCTGCGACAATCATGATTACAATCGTCCAGTTAATCTCGGATATGCCCAGTCCATTCCAATCATAGAAAGCCAATGCACTGCTGATATTAAGTGCCGTGGCCAGCGTAATCCATGCGAAGTAAATGCTGAAGGGAAATTTTTCGAGCCAATAGTTCTGCACTCCATGTACGGATTCAAGTTCGATCAAGTGCTTATTAAGCATAATCAAACTTATGAGCATAACAACAATGATTGCGACCGTTAACCATAGCCAATCGTAAGATGCGCACACTAGCCACAAACCATTGCACACAACATTGAGTGCATACCACGAGTGAATCTGCCGCCATAAGTTCAAATGATTGCGTGGAGCTCTAAACCAGTGATAGATAGGGAAGATTATTAAGCCTAAATAGATCAGCCCCCATATCGAAAAAGCATATCCCGCAGGCACAATCAATGGATTGCTATCAGTTGCAGTAGTCCCAACAGGATTAGCGCCGAAGAATGCATTCATAGTCAGTCCATAGAGCACTACCATAATGACCATCGCAATTAGGGACATCACAACATTCCTTCTCATAACAGGATAATCATCCCGCCATCGAGATTGTTCCATTACTTAATCGACTTAGCAAGTAGCTTATACATCGAGCCATCAGATTTTACACACCCTTGACCAAGCATTTTGAAGATTTCCTGCTCACGATTAGGCAGATATGCCTTAGATGATTTATAGATCTGGATATCTGTTGGGGGATTGCTTTTGAGACGTTGTAGCCCTGCATCTGTAGTTAAATCTATGTCTGTTGCAACAGTATCTACACCGATGAGGTGGATACTGTCAGCTCTACAGTTGAACACCTTGATAGAGCTTTTACTATAGTGCGCGACATACTCTATTTGTCTGAGGATTTTTTCAAAAACTACATCACTAAATGAATCGATTAATCCCTGTGATTTAGCTTCATCCTTTTTTATTTGCTCCCAGTCCTCTGCCGGAATGCCATTTACTACTAAGAAGCTGATGAATTCCTTCTCCAAATTTTGGAGTTCCTCAATTGTAAGGCGCCTATACTTTGTCACTATTCGTCTTGTCTTTAGCAAACTTAGAGTTTTATCCATTCATCCTCGTAACAAGCCATTAGGCTAATACGTTATTTAGGGAGATGCGATATTATTATTTATTTATACTCTATTTGCTTTTTAGCTCGTGCACAGACACACCAGATGCGTTATTTCAGATTTCGACAGAGGCGAATTTTGATATCGCTCCAGGTCTCAATAATATAGAGACCTTCATATTCCCCATTAGTCAAGTGCCTACTAATTTTGCTGCGTTAAGCGGTGGCGTCGATCCCAATACTATTGGCTCCATTCAGCCCAGTAGAGCTACGATTTCCGCACCATTTGTTGCATTCGATTGGAGCATTGTAAGAGAAGTGTCAGTTCGTGCTATTTCACCACGAAATCCCGAGCTAAATCGTGAAATTTTCTTTCAAGATCAGATTAGCTTGAATAACCAAAACGAGTTAAGGCTTTTTAGCTCTTTGTCAGATGTAAGAGAGATATTGATTGATGAGACATTTAACTTAGAGGTGCGATTTAATTTTAGAAATATTACCCCAGCAGAAATCCCGAGTAGAATAGAAATGAATTTTTTAGCCAATGGAACAGAATGAGATAGTTAAGAAACAATACATGGTAGAGTTTGAAGTACCTGAACTCACACCCTATATGATCAGCATGATTCCAGACCAGCGAGCTGCTATAGATGAAATGATGGTGAAAGGCAAAATGGTTTCATATTCACTATCGATGAATAGAGATAAAGTTTGGTCACTTATGCTTGCGAATAATGAGTCGGAATTACTTCAGCTCATTGATGAGTTGCCGATGTCTGCATACATGAGCTATAATTATAAAGAACTCATGTTCCATAACACTGTGCATCTGATCCCCGCCATGTCCCTTAATTAGTCTTATCTGCGGCGAGGCAGGTCCGCCATGTCCAGAATCAACAATATGTGAAGTTTGTGTGGGTCTCCTAACAAATATTAGCTCGCTAAGGCGCTAAGTCTTCAACCGCTATAATTGTATCCTATTGTCCTTAAAGTTTATAGTTTTCTCCAGTCTCTTGCTAGCCTGATCTGAGCGAAGGTCATCGATGTAGTAGTAGTCTGCTTTGCCACTATCCTCTGACAATGTAATGACAACATATCCATGATCACTGATATTAGTGTATCTGAGATGCGGGTTGTCTTGATGAATCAGTTTCTCTGCCATCTTGGCGGAGTCCTGAGTCGTATAAGAATCTATGTTAGCACTGGAGATGCTGGTCGCTCCGATCTCAACGGCGACATGCTCGCCACCATCATCAGCCACATCAAAAGCCCACGAGCAATGCGTATCTCCAGTAAGGAATACCGTGTTGGCAATTTCTTGCGCTCTGAGATAATCTATTATTTCTTCTTTCTCCGAAGGATAGCCATCCCAGGCATCAAGATTAACCTTAAACCCGTAGACATTGCTTAAGTCCATATCCGAGAAGATTACTTGATTACCTATAATTTTCCATTGAGTGGAGGAATCATCGAGTTCATCCTTGAACCATGCCAGTTGTTTGGCGCCGAGCATCTTCTGATCATCACTAATTTCTTCTTCTTTGGCTGCTGGTTCCGTACGACCCTCAAGACGCTCATCCAACATAATTAATGATGCCATATCTCCAATCCTAAACGAACGGTAGTGCTCCTTGGCTTCATTGTCCCTGATCGGCATCCACTCGTAATAGACCTGTCTTGCGATGTCTCTTCTTGTGCCATAGTCTCCTTCGTCTTCTTGATGGTTTTGAGCGCCAGCGGTATAGGCATTGTTAGTGATCTCGTGGTCATCCCAAATCGTGATAAATGGATGCTGCTGATGCACCTTTTGAAGATCAGCATCTGCTCGATATTGCCCATAGCGATCTCGATAATCTGACAAGGTAATGATCTCATGTGGAGGGTAATTAATCCTACCAATAGTAGTATCTCCATAGGTCCCCGGGCCGTACTCATAAATATAATCTCCAAGATGTAGCACCACATCGAGGTCTTCATCAGCAAGATGCTCATACGCATTGAAATAGCCCCACTCATAATTACTACAGCTGACAGCACCGATCTTTAGCTCCTCAACTTCTCCTTGTGGGAATGTCTTCGTGCGTCCGATGGGAGATTTCTTTCCCTCAGCTTCAAATTGGTAGTAATATGTCTTGCCAGCATCCAAGTCCGCAACATCTACCTTAACGGTGTATCCTGATAGACTATCGGTCATTACCTGCCCATCATATAATGAATTACTCATGTCATCCTGATCTGATAGTGTCCACACTACATTGACGGACTTATGATAGTCCGGTATAGCCTTAGTCCATATGATCACACTTTCTTGAGTAGGATCTCCTGACGCTACCCCATAGTAAAATGGCGCCTGCTGAGCATCGAGGCCTTCCCAAAATGATACTGGAGTTTTTATATGTGGCTCTTGGCAAGCTTGTATCATAACTAGTGCGATTACAAGGGCTATTAAGTATCTATACATAAGAGTGGTTTGTCTCTTAAAGATATGCAGCTAAGATGGAGTAACCAGATAATAGAAAGTGATTAATAAATCGGAAAATTTATAGGTAAGAATAGTTAGAGATAACTCACCCCGAAAAAACTATAGTTTTTTTCTTCCCCTATCTTTAAGAGAGGGGTTGGGAGCGTAGAAGA
>CAZDHV010000001.1:35122-47959 GCA_964505335.1 uncultured Saprospiraceae bacterium
AACTATAGTTTTTTTCTTCCCCTATCTTTAAGAGAGGGGTTGGGAGCGTAGAAGAGAAGTCCATAAACAGCCTGATTTGATAAACCCCGTGATTAGGTATAATTTCGCAGTCATTCTGAGATTATGTCAACACCACAGACGGTAGCATTTCACACCTTGGGCTGTAAGCTGAACTTTTCGGAGACTTCGTCGATTCGGCGAAAGTTTGAAAGTCACGGGTTTAGTACAGTTGGCTTCCAGGATGTGGCAGATATCTATGTGTTGAATACTTGTTCGGTTACGGATTTCGCCGATCGTAAATGTCGCTCTGCTGTACGCAAAGTGCTCAGACAATCACCAGAAGCTAAGGTGGTCGTGATCGGCTGCTATGCTCAGCTCAAGCCCACAGAAATCGCTGCCATTCCCGGAGTGGATCTGGTCCTTGGCGCAGCTGAGAAGTTTAACATCCTCAACTACATCGATACCCTATCGCATCATACCGACAAGGGCATGGTGCAAGCAGGCAAAGTAGAGCAAGCCAACACATTTGAAGAAGCCTTCTCCTATGGTGATCGCACTCGATCATTTCTGAAGGTTCAGGATGGCTGCAACTACAAGTGTTCTTTCTGTACAATTCCGCAAGCTCGGGGTAAGAGCCGTAGTGACACTGTTGATAATGTCCTAAAGAATGCCCGAAAAATCGCTGACCTCGGCGTCAAGGAGATTGTACTTACAGGAGTAAATCTTGGGGACTTTGGAAACGGCACTGAAGTAATTGAAGGCATGAAGCCAAAGAAAGAAGCACTCTTCATCGATCTGATCAAAGAGCTTGACCAAACAGAAGGTGTCGAGCGATTTCGGATATCATCTATAGAGCCAAATCTACTTACAGAGGAGATCATACAATTTGTTGCGCAGTCTGAAAGGTTTATGCCACACTTCCATGTTCCTCTGCAATCTGGAAGTGATAAAATCCTGAAGCTCATGCGTCGCAGGTATAAACGGCAATTATATGCAGATCGTGTAGAGCTGATCAAAGGCGCCATGCAACATGCTTGTATAGGAGTAGATGTCATCGTAGGGTTTCCAGGCGAGACAGATGAAGACTTCAAAGAGACCTTTGACTTTATCAGTGGATTAGCCGTCAGTTACTTACATGTTTTCACTTATTCGGAGCGAGCGAATACTCTAGCTGCAGACATGGGTGATGTTGTACCTGTCAACATCCGCAGACAGCGCAATGAAGCCTTGAGAAACCTATCTCTCAAAAAGAAACAGGCTTTCTATCAATCGCACTTAGGAACAAGTAGGCCCGTATTATTTGAAAAATCAAAGAAAGCTGGAATGATGACGGGATTTACCGATAATTATATCAAGGTGGAGTTGCCATATGATAGCGTTATGGTTAATCAGATCGCTGACTATAACTTGGGTTACGTCAACTCAGAATTAGTAGTGGCAAACACGAACCTGTCATAAAGAATAGTTGTATCTTTTTTTTATAAACATCATCCTATGCCTTATTTACTAAGTCTTTTGTTCGTTCTGACTTCTTATGTATCTGATTCATCTTTTTCTATAGACCTCCCTTTCAATATTAATATTGGAGAGACTAAGACCATGGAGATCGAGGACAAACTAAGTCTCGTAGACAAGCAAAACAGGCTGTTTCAAAAGGACGTCCCTTTTACTAAATATCAAGTTGCTGGTGGTCAGTTTGCCATATATGCTGGCTTAAATGGCACGATCAACAAGGTGATTTTTGACGGAGATGAGGACCATACGCTTCCCAGTAACTTGCGCAAACTTGGATTAAAACTATCCCAGGGCAAGAGATGTGACACGTGGGGAACATCTCGTAAAAAGATGATGACACTATTAACTGAGGCTGGTATCGAAGATATTGACGAACTCGATATGTACGACTTAGGGTTTACGGTAGATGGCCTCTATGTAAGGGCCGTATTTCAAGATGTCTGTGGACTTAATGAACTTCATCTTACCGAGAGCTATTAAAAAACATGATCCCAATAGTTTAAAGCACTTCATCCAAGGCTCTGCTATCTCCTAGGATTACCCTAATATTTTTCGATTAAATCTGAATTGGCATATCGGACTAGTAGAGTATAGAAGTTTACCTTTATATCAGATTAAAACAATCCTATGTATCCTAACCTATCCTATCTACTCCACGATATATTTGGTACTGCTCGTGACAATGCGCTATCTGTCATTCAAATGTTTGGCTTGTTAATGGGTTGTGGATTCTTTGCTTTAGGATATATCCTTTACAAAGAGTTAAAGAGGAAGGAACAGCTAGGAGTCCTCAAATCTACCAGCAAACAAGTCTGGGAAGGCAAAGGGGTGGAAATTAGTGAAATCATCAGCAATGGCATATTCGGATTTGTGCTCGGCTTTAAAGTGCCAGCGATCGTGATGAACTTCGCAGAGTTCAAGGATGACGCTGCGGGATTTGTATTTTCTGGTCGCGGTAATATTCTCTTCGGGATAATAGGCCTCTTGCTCTTTGCTGGCTACTCCTATTGGAAAGGACATAAGACCAAGACCGACCAACCAAAGCAAGTGACCAGAGTAGTCCATCCTCATGATCGAGTTGGGGATATTATTGTCCTTGCGGCAATCTTTGGCATATTGGGGTCACGCCTGTTTTCGATCCTTGAAAACATGGATACTTTCTTGCGAGATCCCATCGGCCAACTGTTCTCTGGCAGTGGACTTACGATTTATGGAGGCTTTATACTTGCCACCATAGCTATAGCCTACTACGTCAGAAAAAATGGTATGCCGGCTATTCATGTAGCTGATGCAATAGCGCCAGCACTTATCCTTGGTTATGGTATTGGTCGATTAGGCTGTCAGATATCGGGTGATGGTGATTGGGGTATAGTTAATGAGCTGGCTAAGCCAGGGTGGTTCTTCTTGCCTGACTGGATGTGGGCCTACGATTATCCTAATAATGTATTGAATGAAGGAGTAGCCATCGACGGCTGCTCTGATAAATACTGTAGCAAGCTGTCACCAGCAGTATTCCCGACACCTATTTATGAGGTGTTCACTAGTGGTGTTATCTTTTTGATATTATGGTTAAACAGACCAAAGATTAAGAAGGCTGGTGTGATGTTTAGCCTGTACCTGACGTTGATGAGTGTAGCAAGATTTGCAGTTGAGCATATTCGAGTTAATCCTAGATATGATTTCTTAGGCACTCAGCTTTCGCAGGCACAATTGATATCAATGGCGCTTTTTGCAATTGGGGTTTTTGGACTCTACTATTTTAATAAGAAGGATAATAGGTTGATCTTTTAATAGCTATAGTGAAGATTACACAGTCTCGCCAGCTTTCATCTTCTCAGCATTCTCAAAGACTTGAAGCGCTTCTATGACAGGTTCTACATCGCCCATGATGATTTTGTCTAGGCTATATAGCGTCAGGCTGATACGGTGATCAGTTACTCGATTCTGTGGATAGTTATACGTTCTGATTTTATCAGAGCGATCTCCGCTTCCTACGAGTGATTTTCGCTTAGCTTTTTGCTCAGAGTAAATCTTTTGCTCTTGTGCTTCTCTAACCTTTATATATAGTCTTGTCAGAGCGATCTCTCTATTCTTATGCTGCGATCTTGAGTCTGTACTCTCAGAAACGATGCCTGTAGGCAAGTGAGTAAATCGTACGCCTGATTCTGTCTTGTTGACGTGCTGTCCCCCCGCACCACTCGCACGGAAAGTATCCGTACGCAGCTCATCCTTACGGATGTCTATATCTTCTACCTCAAACTTAGGTATTACCGCCACTGTCGCTGCAGACGTGTGAACCCTACCTTGAGATTCAGTCTTTGGCACTCGCTGCACACGATGCGCACCAGACTCAAACTTTAACTTGCCAAATACACCATCGCCTCTCACCTCAAGGACCAACTTATTAAATCCCCCTACTGTGCCTTCATTAGCAGACAATGTCTCCACCTTCCAGCCCTGAGTCTCGAAATACTTGCTGTACATCCTATAGAGATCCCCTGCAAAAATACTGGCCTCATCCCCTCCTGTACCGGAGCGAATCTCGAATATCACATCCTTGTCATCATCTGGGTCCTTGGGAATCAAGAGCACTTTGATTTCTTCCTCTGCTTCAGCCTTCTGTTGCTCGAGCTCTACCAACTCTGCTTGCGCCATCTGTCTCATCTCCTCATCCTCGTCATTGGACATCTCTGTAGCCGTCTCAATATTACCTAGTAGGTTTTTATAGCGATGATATTGATCATCCATGATCTTGAGATCCTTGTACTCTTTATTGAGCTTGGTGTATTCCTTTATGTCAGAGACGATAGATGGGTCAGACAGTTTTTCTTCTACGTCCAGAAATCGGCTATGTATAGCTTCTAACTTATCAAGCATGATAACTTACTGAATTGATGAGATAATATGTGAGTGGTGCTGAGCTAACCTACACTATTCTTGATCGTCTGGATCAAGTCTGTAGAAACTACCTGACGAGTAACATTGTTTTTGATTAACTCTCTGAAGGATTGCTCCTTTTTGAAGAGCTGGCTACACTCATCGTCCTTTTGTACGATATCCATGAGTTGCTGAGAGCTTTCCTCATTGAGGCGATTGTCGAGATACAGGTTTACTTGATTGGAGAAAAAGTGAAGCAAGTTTTCGTGTGCCATAGGGCGTTAGTTTATCTCTTTCAATGTTCTCTTCAAATCTACTAAAGTTCTGTTAACATAACAAGGGGGTTATTCTTCTTCCCGACTAATAGGTTTCTTCTGACCTTGTTTTTGTCCTCGTACATCGACATATCCCTTCTTTTCTGCATAAGACTTCAACTTATCCTTAAGCATATTTCTTGCTCGGAAGAGTCTTGATCTCACTGTACCTATAGGCACTTCTATGATCTTAGCGATCTCCTCATAGGTGAAGCCCTCTACATCTGATAACAACAGGACTGTCTTAAAATCTAGCGGCAAAGCATTTATTGCTATAGTGATCTCATCTCCGAGCATCTTATCAAAGAGCTCTTCTCGCAAGTCCATATACCCCGTGAGGGTATCGTGCTGCTGATCATGGTAGGTGGTTATTTCCTCGTAATCTACCTGAGTAGGTCGCTTACTTTTCTTGCGGTACTCATTGATATAGGCATTCTTCATGATCTTAAAGAGCCACGCCTTAGCGTTAGTTCCCTTATCATACTTATCTATAAATCTAAAGGCCTTCATATAGGTCTCCTGTACGAGATCGTTGGCATCAGATTCATTATAGGAGAGGTGGAATGCAAAAGTCTTCAATGCATCAATATGAGGTAAAAACTCCTCTTCAAATGTTGCGTAATCCTTTTTACTGTGCTCTGACAATGTCCTCTATAATTTTGGAGCAAACTTATAACTAATTATTCAACTTGTATGATCTCATCGTCTGCTACTACATAGACGTTATCTCCATCCTGAGTTGTTACAGCGTGCATACCCGTAAAACTACCAAGTGCGGGAAGTATACCTCCATACTTGCCAAAATAAAAGCATGGCAACCTGAGATACTGGCGGCTCTTGCCTCTCATCTTATAGCATGGATGTATATGACCGCATAGGTTATAATACTCATCGTGTACAACTGGATCGTGAGTAAACAAGAATGGTCCAACTATCAGGCTCTCTTGATGCATGTCCATATCAACACGATCATATTGCGACTGGTGCAAGATATCATGGTTGCCCTTAATGAGCTCAAAGGAAACATTGTCGTGGCTCTCCAGAAAATCACTGAATAGCTCCCAATCGTAATTGTAGTCACTATGAAACAAGTCGCCCAAGAATATAACACGGTTGGGAGAATGCTCAAGGATTAGTTCTTGAAGTACGTGATAGTTAGCCTCACCTGCTTCTGCAGGAACAGCTATACCAGCTTTTCTGAAATGCTCAACCTTGCCCAAGTGTAGATCCGCAATTAATAGCAGCTGCTCCTTGGGCCAATAGATAGCCTTTTCGGGTAGCAAGCTTAGCTCCTCCCCTCTAAGAACTATATTCTTCATAATCCTAAGCGGCCGTAGAAGGTTACCCTTCTGGTTCTTCAGCCACTTTGGCTTCAGCAAGCTCTGGAGTAGTCCCGTTACGATCAGGCATATAGTGATCTAGGATCCGTTGAGTAATCTCCTCTGCGACTTCTGGATTGTCATCCAAAAATTGCTTTGCCGACTCTTTACCCTGTGCGATCTTGGTATCATTATAGCTATACCACGAACCACTCTTCTGTATGAAGTCAAGGTTTACACCGAGGTCAATTATCTCCCCAAGCCTAGAGACCCCCTTACCGAAGGTGATCTCAAAAAGCGCTAATCTGAATGGGGGTGCAAGCTTGTTCTTGACCACCTTTACTTTTATAGGATTCCCGACAATATTCCCTTCCTTGTCTTTTATTGATGTGCCAGACTTGCGGATGTCCAGTCTGATTGATGCATAGAATTTAAGGGCATTACCTCCTGTAGTAGTCTCAGGATTCCCGAACATTACTCCGATCTTCTCTCTAAGCTGATTGATGAATATGCAACAACATCCTGTTCTACCTATAGTAGCAGTCAATTTACGTAGTGCCTGTGACATCAACCTTGCTTGGAGTCCCATCTTAGAGTCTCCCATCTCCCCTTCTATCTCACTCCTTGGAGTCAAGGCTGCAACAGAATCCACGACCAAGATGTCTATGGCTCCTGAGCGTATTAGATTTTCTGTGATTTCGAGGGCTTGTTCTCCATTATCTGGTTGTGATATGAGGAGGTTTTCTGTGTCCACGCCGAGGGCTTCGGCATAAGTCTTATCAAATGCATGCTCTGCATCAATGAATGCCGCTATACCTCCCTTCTTTTGCGCTTCTGCTATGGCGTGAATGGCCAGAGTTGTTTTACCTGATGATTCAGGGCCAAAGATTTCTACGACACGACCTCTAGGTAAGCCACCTATACCCAGTGCGATATCAAGTGTTAATGATCCCGTAGGGATAACATCAACTTCCACCTGGGGCTTGTCGCCCAACTTCATGATGGTTCCTTTACCGTAGGTCTTGTCTAATTTGTCAAGGGTGAGCTTGAGTGCTTTGAGCTTTTGTTCTTTCTCTTTGGACATAGGCGGGTATTAATCCTTTAGGTTAGTCAATATATAGTTAACAAATGTAATGCATCGTCATTACAATACCTATCCAAGATTAATACAACTATTCCTATTTCCTATGCTGTCGCAGCACTATACGCCAAGATAGACTTAATCACCCTCCTTTTGGGGTAATATCTCACTTGAGGCAGCCTGTTATGTACACGGCAAAGATCATTGAACTTCTCCGTCCACTCTGGTTCATGCTGGATGGCATACTCAACCTCGATGTGATCGAGAGCCGAGAGCTCGTTGTAAAGGAATAAGATTATTTTGTTTGAAATGTAGTTTTGCGTCATATAGTAACGTTGGTCAAAAATTTATGCTTTAATAGAACAATGTCACAAATGAAAATATTGTGCCACAAATGCTTAACAGTAAGTTAGTTAGGCCATATGACATTGACGTACACGGCAGAAGGTAATTATCATATTATGGCAATGTGCAATATTGAGTATCTATACAAACGGTAGTTCCTGATGCCAATCAGTGCATAGAACAATTTATCCGTCTGCGATGTCTAAAAAATTAACTCCTCTGATTATCTTGGTTTCATGAGCATCGGCAGAAAGAGTTTATTGTGGTTATGTCTACTTATTTCTTTGCTTCTATCATTAGATGTATCGGCTCAACAATTTACCGTAGTAGCTGAATCACTAAATGTCTTTGGATCATTTGGTCTAACTGGTAGACAAGGTGGTGGTATTAGTGACTAATAAAATTCTATGTCTACCGGGAATTATCGTAAACGAGTGCTGATATCCACTGCAGTGTTGAAAACGGTTCAAAACTTCTATTCAAAGTAAGCCAACCAGCAGAGTTAAGCGTAGATTTTAATGTCTAATCCGCAAGCAATTTCACAGAGAATCTCTTGATCATCGCTCACACCTTAATACAATATCGAGGAATAGATTCTTCAAAATGACGGATCAATACGGGCAACAAGTCTACATCCGAGCGATTCTCTATCCTCCTGCCATCAATATGTGTTATGGGTGTCAATTCTCCCATTGTCCCTGAGCAGAATACTTGATCAGCGTTGTACAACTCTGTCAATGAAATATTCCGTTCTTTGATCTCAATCGACTGTTGCTGACAGATCTGTATGATCATCCCTCTTGTAATACCATGAAGACACGCTTCTGCTGTAGGCGTATGGACCACACCATTTTTAACCATGAATATGTTGGTGCCGTTCAGCTCAGCCGCAAAGCCAAAATAATCCAACATGAGTGCGGCATCAACTCCTGCGACATTCGCTTGGATCTTGGCTTGGATATTATTCAACAAGTTGTTATGATGAATCTTTGAATCAAGAAAAGAAGGATTATTCCGTCTGATGGTGGACGTAATCACTTTGATTCCGTGATTGTTGTCATAGACTGGCGGCTTCCATTCGGCCAGTATGATTAGGCAGCTACCAGATTGGTTTAATCTCGGATCCATACCTGAGGTGATCTTCGTGCCTCGGGTTAGGGTCAACCTGACATGGGTGTCTCTCGTCATATTATTAGCCTCAAGCGTTTGTGCGAGTGCACTTTTTATAGATTCCTCTGTAGGTATATCAACAAATGCTAGGGCTTTAGCAGACTCGTAAAGTCGATTGAGATGTCGGTCCAACAGAAATATTCCTTCTGGATAGACTCTGAGTCCCTCCCAAACAGCATCACCACCCTGAACCACACTGTCAAATACAGACACCTTCGCATCTTCTCGGGAATAGAGTTGATCTCCTACCCATACTTTTAGGTCCTTATTTCTTGGGTCAAATTTTTGTAGCATCTATGGAGTAATAATGTGGTTAGATAATTGATCGTAGTAATAATTAGCCTCTTCTAATAACGCCACCAAGTGTTCAGGAAATGGTCGCCTGCTTGTCTCCTGTTTTTTAAATCCTGTAGACTTCCAGACATTCGCATACCAGTGAGGTGCCCAGACACCATCATAGGGCTTTGGCCCTGGTGTCCAATGCAACATAGCTCTATTAAAAGGGATTCCTAGGTGCTCACAAAGTGCTGTTAAGGCCTTCTCAGGATTGTTAAGGATCTCCCCAGAATTCAAGACCACAGGCTCACGTCCTTGATCTCTAAGATATGAGAATAACTCAAATTCATGCTTCAACCCTATATCCCTAATAGTCGGATTTTCTATTACTTGGGCAAAGGAAGCAATCAATTGCTTTGGGTTGCGGATCAGAAACACATTCTTGAGTTCATGCAAAAACGATAGATCTTCGAGTCCCTCATAGTGGTGCGCCATACCTTTAATAAAAAGATAAGAGCTATCTATATCCTGAAAAAAGTAACTAGATAACACTGTCTCAATATCCTTAGGTAAGGCCTTCATGATCTCGTCTTGACCTGGATGATCAATATCAACCTGGCTGAGATAATAAGCATACATCGGCTCATCTACGACCATTGTGTCTGATCTGCTGGCAAATGAGTACATCAGAGCAGTTGAGATGTTCCGTGGTCCTGAGATCAGGTTGATCCTTGCATTGCTCATAGCTCCATCTCTTCTGGATGCCAAAAATGGTGCTTAAAGTCTTTAACCTTATCATTGACAACTTCAACTCCTTCGGCTTCAAGAGATTCTTGCATCTGGGTCGGTGTTGCAAAATTTAATCTTCCAGATAGTACCCCTTTGCTATTAACGACTCTGTGAGCTGGAACTGAACCTATTGTGCTGCGGTTAGACTGAGTCAATGCCCATCCGACCATACGAGCTGAACCCAGTGAGAGATAGTCGGCTATAGCTCCGTAAGTAGAAACTCTACCTTTAGGTATCTGGCGAGTCACATAATAGACCATCTCATAGTAACTTTGTTCTTTCAAAAAATTGTGTCGTTTTATATGGATCTAAAAGTACAAGTTATCGCAAGTAATATTACGAACCTTACAGACGCAAGATATTTCGCTGCATATGGGGTTCAGTATTTACTTTTTGATCTATCGGAGATCAATGTGGCAGGCATAAAAGAAATTGTAGACTGGGTCAGTGGGCCAAAGACACTCTTACTCTTTACCAGAGAAAACTCAAGTGATATTGATGAAGCCGTGCTCAAACTTGAACCCTATGCTATTGGCGCCAAAGACGAGGTAGACTTGTCCTATTTAGAAGGACACATTAAAATGATCTCAATAAATGAATCTGATACGGAAATAGAATTAGAAGGAAATCAGTACCTCCTGTTTGAATCTGGCAAAGCTCAAAGCCATATCATATTGCGTGGAAGCAATGAGTCTAAAGTGGGATTTAAGAGCTTTGATGATCTAGACGAAGTTCTGGATAGCTTAGTGGTTGAATATTAATTGATCGTTTGAACTATGTGAGTTGATCGCTAAATTGATCAATGTAGTCACCGAAGGCTTGGTCAACTTGAGCTTCAGTTAAGCCATAATCTTCAATAGCATATTCATGCTTGCCAAATTTATTCTTGCGGTGTTTCTTACAAAATTCGGTCGCTAAGCTCACATGTTTCTCTGTCCACTCCAAGCCCAGCTGATCATAAATGCCCTTAGCCGTCTGTATCGGGTCGGCTACCAAGTTTTTATAAGCCACGTCATAGAACTTGTCCTCATTCCTACTGCGATACTCAAGGAATTTGTTTACAAATCGAACATCCTTTTCTAACCAATACCTCCCCACTTCAAAGCTGTCGGCATGATCAGAAAATATCTTCTTGCCAGCCATTATCATGCTACAATAGGAAGCCAAAGTCTTCTTTGGTTGTCGATGTGTATGAATGATTTTAGTATCCGGAAATACGGACATAAACATATCCATATACTCCATATGGTGCGGACTCTTTAGAAGCAGGAATTTATTAGCCGGTTCCCTCCAGAGCAGAAACTGTAACCACATCTTAAGGTCTTCATACGCCCTAGTCTGATCTTGCTGTTCTAACCACTTAGCATAGTTGGGGACATCGAGAACTGACTGGGTTGCTGTGCTTGCAAAGGCATGATCCATTAGAACCACCTCTTCCTCAAGGCTATCATGCTTTACAGAATGTATAGACTTAAACTCTGGAGATAAAAAATTCAGTGCTTTATGCGCAAGTTGAGCCTCATACATTCCGTAATAAGTCTTCTTGCGAGATTTGGGTACCGGGTTGACAATCTCCCACGAAATGATTCCTCTAAATTCAGGTAGTGAACCAAGAAATCTCTGGAGAAAGGTTGTTCCAGTACGTTGTAATCCTGTAATAAGTACCTTAGGAGGTAATGGCTTAACAATTGAAGGTTCTTTCTTCAACCAATATTGAGACCAAAGACGATTGACAAGATTAATTATAAGCTTCTTTTTAAAAAGTAATGCCCCAAGCGGATGAAACTCAGTATTCGCCGTAGCGTCCTGAACAAGTTGAGTAAGAGGTTCTATGAAAAACTCATCACCAAAATCTGTCAATCCAGCCTTTTTCTGAGCTGCACTCAACAAATCCTCAACCTCTACCTTCTCATCAGCCCAAGATTTAAATAGGCCATTGATGATATTTACACCCGTAGGATATGTAAAATGCTGAATATTTTTTTCAGCAGTCTTTACCAATGTGTCCATAGCTTGGCGAAGGTAATAAGTTATTGATTAAGTTATCACGGGTAAAAGCTAAAACCATATACGATACGCTATCAAAAGTGAAATTATCCCAACCAAATAACCACCATATATGTCCACAGGCCTATGCGCTTCCAGTATTAGCCTACTTGTCCCTACCAATCCAGCTATTATGAGCGCAATAATGACGATTACCATTGGGTGCAACTGCCATATACTGTCATTGAGTGAAATATCAATGAGTTCATTGGTTCTCACAGTTATCAGAATAATTACACCTGCAATAAATGCTCCTGCCCCTGTAGTATGAAGACTGATCTTGGAAAAATTATTGATAAAAAATGCCATTGCTAATGCTATACATCCCCCCAACGCTAGCACCAAGAATGATGAAGGAATGTTGGCATTGCTCTTCATGTTGACATAAAACCATACGTAGCAAATGATACTTGCAATCATAGGTCCGATGCGTTCCTTAGGATCTTCCATGCGGAGAGACTTGATAAATCCTAGGCCCTTCATCATGAGAACTGTCACGACCGGAATCACAAACAATATGGCTATTGTCATAATGGCTGTAACTGAAACCTCGTGGTCACCACTCAATGAAAAGGCATACCGATCAATCAAATATCCTGTCCATAGCAATGCGATAAATAGCACCAGCGGATGAAAACATATCGAAATAAAATGAGCGAATGCCCTAATCATAATAATTTAGTATCGTAAAAATTAACATCATTATAAAGCTCTTTATTCGAGCTACTACGTTATACTGTAAATTGGCTTATGCCGAATGCGAAGTTACATATCCTTATAATTCTTGCGTTAGCTTGCAGTCTCAATCTAACAGCACAGTTTGCTGATAGTACTCTAATGAAATTACATCAGACTAAACTGATTGAGGAAACTCCAGATAGCATCTTCAATATGCGCCTCGATGGACATGTCGTAAGTGCAATGATAGTCGAGGGTGATACCATTATTGTGGCCGACTTACAAGATGTAAATATTTCTTCTCCGCGCTCATTTGCGAATCGCGAAGATTATCTGAAGTACTTAAAATATCGCAGGTACGCGGCTAAGGTCTATCCCTATGCTGTGGAGGCCATCAGAATATTCAGTGAAGCCAAAGAGGTAACTC
>CAZDHV010000001.1:48059-50125 GCA_964505335.1 uncultured Saprospiraceae bacterium
TATCCCTATGCTGTGGAGGCCATCAGAATATTCAGTGAAGCCAAAGAGGTAACTCAAACAATGAAAAAGCGAAAACGAAAACGGTATCTGAAAAAGCTGTCTAAAGAGCTTACGGAAGAGTTTGAGACACCCTTAAAAAGGTTATCAAAAACTCAGGGCAAGATCCTTGTAGAAATGATCGAAAGAGAACTTGACACCTCTCTATTTGATCTAATAAAATTAACCCGAGGTAATCTTAATGCTTTCTACTGGAACCAATCCAGTAAGTTATATGGGTATCGACTCAAAGAAGTCTACACTGTTGGCGAAAATCCTATTTTGGATGTCGTTTTACAAGACTTTGACATATCCTATAAGCCCCCTAATTAATAGACATTGCTGAATCCAGACTACTATAATAGTACATCCCAGAAGTTTGACCTAGCTAAGCCTGGCGCCGTGAGCTGGCAGAGTCCATCCAATATTGCATTAATAAAATACTGGGGCAAGAAGGCTGTGCAACTTCCTCTTAACCCATCGATAAGTTTCACTCTAGACCAAGCACGAACCGAGACAACCATCCACTATAAGGCACGGGAATCATCACAACCCTGGTTGAATTTTAGCTTTGAAGGGAAAGTGGAGCATTCATTTGGAAGACGAATCGAAAAATACCTGAACGCTCTAAAGCCAATATTCCCATTTATTGATCAGCTACAATTTGACATTGAGAGTGAAAACAGTTTTCCTCATTCATCGGGAATAGCTTCTTCAGCATCGAGCATGAGTGCTTTGGCATTGTGCCTGTGTTCGATTGAGCGAAATATCTGTTCAGATATGGATCATAATGAGGAAGCCTTCCGGCAGAAAGCATCTTTCGTTGCTCGGCTCGGAAGTGGTAGTGCATGTCGATCCGTGTATCCCACCTTGGCGATATGGGGTAAGACAACAGATTTTAGCGGAAGTGATAATCATGTTGCTGTACCATATCGTGGTTTTGACTCGATATTCCAGGATTTTCACGATGATATCCTGATCATATCAGGTGAAAAAAAATCAGTCTCCTCTACAGCAGGCCATAAACTCATGGATAGCAATCCATTTGCATCAACTCGCTACCAACAAGCTCGCACTAACCTTGGGGAACTGCTAGTTGCAATTCAAAAAGGTGACCTTGAGCGATTCATTGACATAGCCGAAGAGGAGGCTCTGACCCTACATGCATTGATGATGTGCTCCAGACCGTCGTACACTTTAATGAAGCCTAATACTATAGCGGCCATCGAAAAAATCCGTGATTATAGAACTCAAGAACATATTCCGGTGGCATTTACATTGGATGCAGGACCTAATATTCACGTGTTATATCCTGACTCATATGCTGCGCCTGTTCAATCGTTTATACAATCTGAACTTTCGTCACTGACAGAATCAGGTCTGATCATTAAAGATCGTGTCGGTTCTGGAGCTAAACAATTGATATAATGAGACTTACTACTTCACTATTAACAATTCTGTTTTTAAGCTCTATTCAAGGGATTAGTCAGGATGTACTTAATCCAACATTTGATGAAAGACTGGAGAAGCTTTTGAGTTTTACTGTACCAGTAATCGACGTACCTGAGGCTAACGAAAATGCTGATGAATATATCTTCTTAGATGCTCGTGAGCTAGAGGAGTATCAGATTAGTCATATACCTGGTGCTAGATATATCGGCTACAAGAAATTTGATGAAGATCTACTTGAAGGAATCTCTCATGATGATAAAATCATCGTCTATTGTTCTGTGGGATACCGAAGCGAAAAAATAGGAAAGAAGCTAGAAAAGTTGGGTTATACCACTGTTTACAATCTTTATGGGAGCATATTCGAGTGGATCAACTGTGACCTTCCATTAGAGAATCAGCAAGGCATATCAACTGACACCATACACACCTATAACAAGAAATGGAGCAAGTGGGTAGATGATAAAGAGGCTATAAAAGTGTGGTAACTACTCTAAGAATATGTTTAGCCGTCCATCATAAGCAGGAATAAATAAAGGAATGCTCTGAGTGTCGTGCTTACGTAAATCCAAAAATGTCCA
>CAZDHV010000001.1:50225-56599 GCA_964505335.1 uncultured Saprospiraceae bacterium
TTTATAACATCTGGATGAGTCAACGATACTAGGAGATCAAAATCCTCCTGTTCCAATGCACTTGTGTATACTCTGCTGAAGCTATCTAGGCGAGCTTCATTATCTTGGGCTTGCACCAGATGAGCAATAGAAAAAAATAAAATAACTGTGATGAATGTCCTAATCATGAGAAGACTAATATTGCTGCTATATTAAGACGAACTGAGCCTACGAAAGACACCTATTTAGGCGTATCGTCGATCTCTTTCATGCTCTCTTTGATTTCCCCTTGGATGTTGGCTTTAGCACTATTAAACTCTCTTATGCCATTGCCAAGTCCTTTCATAAGTTCAGGCAATTTTTTACCGCCAAACATTAATAGTACGACAAGAGCAACTATTATTAGTTCTGGACCACCTAAGCCGAATATAAAAATCGTATAAATCATAACGATGTGTTCTGTAGTTTCTAAATGCCCAATAATGCTGAGCTTCAACAAATTACGGACTTTATGAGGACACCTACAATGTATAACTCATTACTTTTTACTTTTGCGCCAAATTGAAGAAATGAGTTTACTGATAGTTGGCACTATTGCTTTTGATAGTCTTGAAACCCCTCACGGAAATGCAGATAGGGTAATTGGAGGCTCTTGCCAGTATAGTAGTTATGCCGCGAGCTATTTCACTGATGACATAAGATTGGTATCAATTATAGGTGATGATTTCCCGCAATCAGAGCTCGATGACCTAGTTCGTCAGGGAGCTTCTCTCGAGGGTGTTAAGATTGTACCTGGCGGCAAGTCATTCTTTTGGGCCGGAAGATATTTGGATAATATGAATGATCGGGTAACGCTCACTACAGACCTTAACGTTCTAGCCGACTTTGATCCCATATTACCAGATAGCTACAAAGACTCAGAGTACATCCTCCTAGCTAATCTCACCCCAGATATACAGATCAGTGTGATCAACCAGCTTACTAAAAAACCCAAACTGGTGGTGTTAGACACGATGAACTTTTGGATTGAAAGTGCTCATGACAAACTCATGCAAGCCATCAAGTTGTGTGATGTACTCACGATTAATGATGAAGAGGCACGCATGATTAGTGGAGAACATTCCTTAGTTAAGGCTGCTTCAAAGATCTTCGATCTGGGCCCAAAATATCTCATCATTAAGAAGGGTGAGCATGGATGTTTACTATTCGATCGGGACAATGTGTTTTTCGCACCAGCGATGCCATTAGAAAAAGTAACTGACCCTACCGGGGCCGGAGATTGTTTTGCAGGTGGCTTTCTTGGCTATATCGCCAAGACGGGGGATACTTCATTTGAAAATCTCAAGCGTGCTCTCGTTTATGGCTCAGCCGCGGCTTCCTTCGTAGTCGAAGATTTCAGCAATTACAATGTTAAAAATCTATCAGAGGATCGCTTTCAACAACGGGTAGCAGACTTCGTCAAGCTATCTCAGTACAGCCTATGATTTAGGGATTTTAATGTTGTAAGTATTGTTAATTACTGTGAGGTGACTATCTCGGAGCCACGGATTATATCGCTTGAGTTCTCGGTAGCTGATCCCATAAGTTTGAGCAAAATCTCCCCAGTTTTTTACTGATTCTTCCACGAGGACTTCATAATAATTATCCATGGGTGGATATTTTTCTGCTGGATCAAGATAAAACCCATATTGCTCTGGAAATGACATGATCTCCTTGAGTGCGATCAATCTAAAGATGTAACGAGAAGTTTCTAGATTCACGTTCATCCTATAATAATCAGTCTCTCTCTGATTAGATTGTTCTTTTTTAAAGTTGGTGGGGCCGACGTTATATGCTGCTGCAGCGTTGGTCCATGTGCCGAACTTTGACTTAAGCCATATCAGATATTTGCAGGCTGCTATAGTGGATCGCTCAACATGATATCGTTCATCAACTTCATCATTTACTTCTAGGCCATATTCCTTTGCCGCCAGCTTTCTAAACTGCCAAAAACCCTTAGCACTTGCATAGGAAGCGACGTGCCTCAATCCGCTTTCTGCAACAGCTAGATATTTAAAATCATCTGGTATGCCATGCTCTCGAAGTATCCGCTCTATTAATGGAAAGTATCTGTTAGATAGCTTTAATACCTGTAAGGTACTCGAGTGATAATAGGAATTTACCATGAGCTCTCGATCGAGTCTCTCCTTAGCATCTGCAGTACTTGGCACTATCTCCCCCGCCCAATCAAATTGTCGATTCACATCTGGAGCTCGTACAATCTGAGGTAAGTTGTTAGCCGTATTAATATCCGATAATGGGTCTTCTGTTGCATAAGACATGAATACCAAGAATGAAAAAATCGCAGCGCCCGCCACAGAGTATCCTAACATGATCTTATTCATAATTGCACTTTACAGATTTGGTCAATATAGCGTTTAGATTATCTCAACGAATCAGCGTATCCTCTTATATATTGGCACTGTAGAACAGGGCTCTCCATACATTAAGCTCTTAACATAGGGCTTAAGCAGTGCTGTAATTTTTGCGTAAGCACTAGGAGGCACAGGTTTGTTGCTGCAACCTTTGATCACTACTAGGCCATCCTTATATATAGATAGATCAATATCATCAAGCTTTTGATCATAATAATTAACCAAATATTGATCATGCGCGCCAGTATAGATGGTATGAGCGATCTGACCAGCATAGCTTGACACTAACATGTAAGCCCACACTGGGATGATGGCATCTGTACTACAATGAACACACAATATCTTATCTTGATATTGCTCCCAATCATGCTCCTTAAGGGCTTGCCTAAAATCCTTTTCCTTGAGGATAAGCTCTTGAAACAGATAATCCTTAATATCAAAGTTGACAATTTCTTCTTGAGGATATAGCTCCTCCAAGTTGATCGTCTTAAGTTTACTATTGGCGACTTTATTTACTAATATATCATCCATACTATTCTGATAATGCGGGTTCTGATCCTATGACATTATCAACAGTTTCAAATTCTTTAAGTTTTGGCAGTTCTGTAGTATCCTTTATACCAAAATGGTTAAGAAACTTGACTGTGGTGCCATAAAGTAGCGGCCTCCCCGGTCCTTCATGTCTACCAGTTATCTCGACTAACTCTTTTTCTAAGAGTTTTTGTACTGTATAGTCACAACCCACTCCTCTTATAGCCTCCATCTCAGATTTAGTGATGGGCTGTTTATAGGCTATTATTGCTAAGGTCTCGAGTGCAGCTTTTGAGAGCTTTTTTCTTTCATTTTGTCTCAAGTAGTCTCCAATGATCTTATGATACTGGGGCTTGCTCATAAACATATATCCTCCTGCGATCGGCATTAATTGCATGGCGAATGCCTCTTGCTGATACTTAGCTGTTATAAGCTCGATATTCTTTTCTAAATCTTCTTTTGATATCTTATACTCAAACGTAACCTTGATTGCATCAGTTATTTCCTTGATGGATAAGGCCTGCTGAGATGCAAATATTAACGCCTCAATATATTGTTCAAGCTGATCTGGATGCTTCATAAGACTTAAAACACAAAATTAGCAGATCAATTGTAAAGAACTCCTATTAGAATATTGAATTAAGCGATCGCCAGAATATTCTTAAACCAACCTATCATACTAGGAGGGGGAATGGCTGTATTTTGACTCTCAAAATCATAAGTGAACTCTCCATTATTTTCAACAAGATTCAACTTAACTAAGAGTTCATTTACTACTAGAGAATACGATTTCGTTTTTTTCACCATAAAGTCAATAATTACAACTTTCTGATTCAGATAGATCATTACATGCCCAGAATCTTCCCCATGATATAATCCCAAAGTCTGTGTACCTTGATGGGGATCATAAAATGTCCATCTCCATTGACTCATTTGCTCTCTTTTGGTTATAACCGATTGAAAATTAACAAATTATGACTAATGACACAAGAAGAATTAAAAATACTTAAGCGCGATATCAAGCGTATGATAACTACTTTACAAAGTGAGTTGCAAGAGCTCGAAGAAAGTGCTAAGCCAATAAGTCCTGAGAACTCAATCGGTCGGATCAGTAGAATGGATGCTATTAATAATAAAGGAGTGCTTGATGCCAGTATCAGGAATAGAAAGAAAAAGCTTTCTAAACTCCAGTTGGCATTATCAAAAGTTGATAGTCCTGGATTTGGCAATTGTGTTAATTGCAAGAACCCTATTAATCCAAAGCGCTTGATGCTCTTACCCGAGAGCAATAGGTGTATAAGATGCGCTTAACCCGCAGTCAGACTTAGTTCTGCTATTCTTATGATTATCCTTTGCCATATAGATTAGACAAGTAAAGGCAAAAAAAACAGGGCACTTCCCAGTGCCCTGCATAACCCCAAAAAACCAATTGAAAACAATCTATCTTAAAAGCCTTGCGGCTATATTTACTTTCGTTTTACTAATATATGCCCTTATGACGAATGAAACATGATAAAGCCACATTTGTTAAGGTAAAAATAAATAAAAAAAATTAAACTCGGCGTTCAACAATTGCACTACATGGCGAAAACAAAAACATTACACATCTGTAACAACTGCCAAGCTCAGTATGTGCGATGGGAAGGGAAATGTGGCAATTGCGGTGAGTGGAACACTATCGTCAAGAAAGAAATCACTAAATCAACCAACTCAAAAAGATCAAATTCTGAATTTGCCCAAGCCACTGTACCACGACCAATAAATCAAATTTCTGCGCCACAAATAGCAAGGTTTGATACTCCATTTGATAGTGAGTTAAGCAGAGTTCTAGGAGGGGGCATTGTTCCTGGGGCAATTATGTTGATCGGAGGACAACCGGGCATCGGAAAGTCGACCCTCATGTTACAACTTGCTTGTGAGCTAAAACATAAAATACTATATGTCTCAGGAGAGGAAAGTCCTTATCAGATTAAGATGAGAGCTGATAGAATCCAAGCTAGCAACGATCAATGCTATATACTCAATGAAACAGACCTTGATAAAGTATTAGATATCTGCAAGAAGGATCCTCCAGATCTATTAATGATTGATTCTATTCAGAC
This sequence comes from uncultured Saprospiraceae bacterium, assembly GCA_964505335.1. GTDB lineage: Bacteria > Bacteroidota > Bacteroidia > Chitinophagales > Saprospiraceae > GYS-P2D. The sequence continues at coordinate 55,252 of CAZDHV010000001.1, forward strand.
GGTATTCACTAAAGAAGTAGATAGCTCATCAGGCTCGGTCAGTCAAATAAAAGAATGTACCTATAAGCTTCAGCAACTTGCCAAGGCTACAGATATCCCAGTATTTATAATCGGACATATTACTAAAGAAGGTAGTATCGCCGGTCCAAAAATCCTCGAGCATATCGTTGACGTGGTTCTGCAGTTTGAGGGAGACCGCAACTATGTATACCGCATCCTAAGAACTATAAAAAATCGATTTGGCTCAACAGATGAAATAGGCATCTATGAGATGGAGCCTCAAGGATTAAGACCAGTCACCAATCCATCAGAGCTACTACTGTCGCAAGGTGATGAGCTAATTAGCGGGAGTAGTGTGGCTTGCACCGTAGAGGGTGCTCGCCCGCTTATGATTGAAACCCAGGCGCTGGTATCAACAGCGATCTATGGCACTCCACAAAGGTCAGCTACTGGATTTGATATCAAGCGCTTAAGTATGTTGCTCGCCGTGTTGGAGAAAAAGTGTGGCCTGTACTTCAGTCAAAATGATGTATTCCTGAATATAGCTGGAGGAATAAGAGTCGTAGACCCAGCAATCGACTTAGCAATCTTAGCGGCGCTCATAGGTTCTCTTAATGATATACCTATTAATAAGGACATCTGCTTCGCAGCGGAGGTCGGGTTATCTGGAGAAGTGCGATCTGTAAGCCGAATTGATCAGCGCATCCAAGAATCTGCAAGACTTGGATTTAAGCAGATCATTATCTCCAAATTTCACAAAAAGATAAAAAAGGACTCTTACAAAAAAATTGAAGTCATCGGTATTGGAAAAGTTGAAGAGCTGATGTCACTTCTGTTTAGTTAAGCATTATGACTGTAGACCATCACAAATCACTCTCCCAAAACCATCCCATCATATATTATGATGCCCAATGTCTATTATGTGATGGATTTATAAAGTCCTTGATTCAGAGAGATCCAAAAGGTATTATAAAATTCTGTTCACTTCAGGATGCAAAAGCTACTGACATCAAAAAGCTCCATAATATTGAGCAACAGTACAAGACTGTCATATTACTGGATCAAGGAAAGTGGTACTTTGAATCAGATGTGTCTATTCAAGTAGCCAAATATTTAGAAGGGCCATGGAGAAATCTCCGAAATCTTCAATTTATACCAAAAGGAATTAGAAACTGGGCCTATACCCTAATCGCCAACAATCGCTATAGCCTATTTGGCAAAGCGGATGAATGTATCCTACCTGATGAAGGGATTAGATCGAGGTTTATTTAGAGGGGGGCAATGAAATTGATGAAAGAGGATATTCTAATTGACTCAACGAGCAATAAGAACAAACTCACTCACTATC
>CAZDHV010000002.1:0-8151 GCA_964505335.1 uncultured Saprospiraceae bacterium
GAGAGGGTTTCTGTAGCATAAGCAGGAACCCTCTACGTTTTTAATACCCTGCCTCTGTGGCAACAAAAAAAGGGCTGAACAAGTGTCCAGCCCTTATATATTGTAATGTTCTATCAATCTTAGAAGCCGAAACCTCCAGCACCGCCCATAAGGGATTGTAGCTCTTCCATGGTCATCTTAGTGAATCCATCTGTTTTCACATCGAAGATTGATGCGTCCACATCAGCCGTATAATCTGTTGTCGTGAAAGTCATCGTCATTTCTGGAGTAGCACTATTTATAGTATACTCTAACGGAAAACCTTTAAACTGGCTAATATCTACATTTTGGATAACAGCAGCATTAGTCTTAATTTCTTCGGTGATGTAAGCCTCTAAGACAAAACCCTCTAAATCAGGATTGGTCATTGTTACCTTGTAACATTCGAACCCTGCGATTTCCTTAGTATCGCTCTCGTCATATACAAACTCTGGATCTGATAGTGCTGCTTCTGCTTTAGCTAAGTCAAGCTCGGCTTTAGTACTCGGAATCCACATCTTCTGACCCATCATATCCATAAACATATCCATGTCGCCATTTTCAGACATTTTCACATCGATATTTACAAGTCCTCCCATCATATTCATCTTAGTCAAAGACTTCTCGCCCATATAGCTGACGGATAACTTTGTGCCTTTCATCATTTCAAGTTGTGCTGCTACCTGAGCATCAGCTGAACTCGCGTCAACAACCTCCATAGTAAGTGCTCCATTTTGGGCAAACACGGCTATGGAAAAGATCATACTGATAACAAGCGTAATAATTCGTGTCATTGTATTTTTTTTAATTAAACTCTAATTTATCTCTAAACACAAAATAACGATGATTGCGTTCACAATTAGCGCATTTTTAGATAAGATTAAGGAATTAGCCGACCACTAATAGGTCAAATCCCATTCCTCAAAGTATTTGATGAATACCTTGGCGAGGTTCTCTGCATCACTGATGGCTCTATGATGAATGCCTGTAAATTCAAAGCCTTCCTTCTTTACCGTACTTTTTAGACCGCTAGCATTGCGTATTTGTTTGATGCGCTGATATGCTTTTTTGAGATCCGTAAAGTGTCTCACCCACTCGTATTCCATTTTATGGAGCTTACAATCATTAGTAAGTAGGTTAGAGTCGTCCTGACCCCATGAACACAACATGTACTCCTCTTCTCCGATCTCGGCCCACTCGATAAAGCGACGACATACTGGCTCAAACTTATCGGCCTGATCTACATCCTTTTGCTCTATATGTGTGAGATAGGTACAAAATCCAGATAACTGTGGATTGACTATAGGTCTAACAAATTCTGAAAATCTACCATCGACTTTTCCAAATCGATCTACTTTGACAGCTCCTATTTCTATGATTTCAGTAATTCCTTTAGGTGGCCGACCTCTCCAACATGTAGCTTCTAGATCAAAAATTATAAAATTCACTTCATTGGTAGTTTAGACATCTTAGATCACATGAGATCAACCGTCATTTTTAAGCTTCTTACTGACTTTGACCTATTATGAATGAATCTGTCAAGGTCGTATCCTGAGAGTCGATTGGCGTAAAAGTACAGAACCTTAATATCCTCAGATCGAAACATACCGTTTTTAATGTACAATGGCATCCTTAAATGGTAAATATTCAGGTTTTTAAGTCCATCCTTTACAATGTCTTCAATCTTCAGTGTGTCAAGTTCTTCGCTGAGTTTTACCTTGCCTTGGTCTCGTATGATCTTGAGTCTGTCTAATACGGTAGCAATCTGCACATAGACTTCTTGTTCCTCGAGTTCAAACAAGTCAACTGGCATGTTGACCAGATTGAGCAGATCAATATCAATGAAGTGTTTACAGAACAATCTAAAGCTCACAAAGGTGATTAGCTGACTTGTCAGCACAACATTAGCCTGATAATAGCTACGCACAAGCTCATCTCCCAGGTTGCGCGTGTATACGAGATTGCGCTGCTTGTCCGAGGATACTGTCCCATTATTCTGATAGTATTCCTTGATATCAATCATGCGCCCATCCTTGATACTGTTACCATCCTCATCAAGACGGTGACCAAATACATCTATAGGGGCACCAAATGATAATGTTACATCGGATCCTCGCCCAAAAAGGCGACGTAGGAATCGGACCCTTTTAAAGGATGATTTAGATTGTTTCTTGGTAGATAAATAATTCTGTTTGCCAACCTTCTTAAGGTGTTGTTCGATCAGTGAAGAAGCCTCCAAAACAGAATGATAGCTTATAACTAATGGTACAATAATGATTTTCTTGTCATAATTGTGTCCATAGAAATCATTTTGAGCTTCCAGCAAGGTACTTAATAGACCAAGTTTTACTTTGCTTTCTACCTCGCCACCTCTTGATCTCGTACCACCTGGGAAAAATATACTGTTTAAGTTCTGCTCGATAGATAATCGTGAGAATTGCCTAATGGCTTGAGCATAAATAGGATTCTTCTTACGGCGATCCACCTTATAAGCACCAAGCCTGCTCATGTAATAAGCCATGATTTCATAGTCGTATAAGTTGAGTCCTGCCCCATATGAAAATGCTGGCAATCCGGTCAACGTCTCTATAGCATATCCTACTAATATTGAATCGAGGTTAGAAGAGTGAGTCGGTAATATTAGAACTGAACCTTTGGTGAATAACTTCCTGATGTGATCTACAGGACCGACAATTTTAATTTTATCGAGAACCGCTTCCTTTCCTCCCCAAAGCCCCTTTTTGTTATGAGCAAAAAATGGATTGAAGAGTGATCCAAACAATAGTGTCAATGCCTTACGGGCAAACATAAATGTCTTAGGTCTAAAGTCTCCAACTATTTCTTGCGCATATCGATTGCTAATACGTCTTACTTTGTCATGAAGCTGTGGACTGAGATCATCTGAGAGTTGATCTTTGCTCAGTTCAGATTCCATCTTTTTCCAGTAAGTAATTTCTTTAGGAGGATCTACTTTTAAGGGGTTAGTACGAACTCTTAGTTTTTCGAGGTAAACAGTTCTATTGACGATATCAATAAGTTCCGTCTCAGAGTGATTTTCAATCATGTATTTGGTGAGCTCGTCGCCAAGCATCTGAACCTTAGCCTCCCTATCCTGATAGAACTGTGATATGGGCCATTTCTCAATGTCTTCTATAATATGATCTCGTTCTTTCATTTAGTAGGCCGAACTTACTACTTAATCGATATTATCTACCACATTATAAATTAAGTCCATGATTTCTTCTTTGCCTTTGTTCTTTAATGAAGAGCTTAGAATATGATGCGGCATCTCCTCCCATGTCTCTCGGAGATTACTGAAAAATGCAACCATGTTATCCTTTAACTGCTGAGGTTTAAGCTTGTCCGTTTTAGTAAAAACGAGTATAAATGGAATCTGATTGGAGCCAAGCCAGTCAATCATGTCGAGATCAACATCCTGTGCAGGTACTCTTGAGTCAATCAATAGAAACACACAGCCTAACATCTCTCGACGCAGTAGATATTGCTCAATCATCCTACCCCACTTGGCCCTCATTTTCTTTGAGATCTTAGCATATCCATAACCTGGCAGATCTGCTAACACCCACTTGTCCTCAACTTTAAAGAGGTTGATATGCTGGGTTTTACCAGGGGTGCTGGACGTCTTAGCCAGTTTTTTACGATTGCAGATATAATTAATCAAGGATGATTTACCCACGTTAGAACGACCTATAAATGCGAATTCTGGTAATTCAACATATGGGGCCTTTTCGACAGAAGGAAAACTCCCTAAGAAAGACACATTCTGAATATGATACTTTGGTACAGTGTTTGACATAGGTATGATCAGAAGGCAAAAATAAAGCTAACTTTATAATCGCACGCATAACGCTGCAACTGTTAAAACTACGAACCCTGAGTTTATACTCGGGGTTTTTTATTTGTGTCGCTATCATTCCATTATAATATCTCTAAATCCTGTAATATTGTGTGCCGGTAATTGACCTTAAGAAATGAAAAAATCCGAAGTCCTTGTTTGCGAATCAAATTTTCTAATCAAAGAAGGAATTAAGTCAGTAATCAATAAGAATCCGTTTTTCGAAACGGTACAAGAAGCCAAGTCTCACGATGATTTAGAGGCTAAGCTGAGCAATGGCGACTATGACATCGTCACTATTGACTTTGCAGATGAACCACATTTTGGTTTAGACAGTATTTCATTTATCCAGGAAGCCGCGCCAAAGACCAAGATTCTTGTGATCTCCAACGAAGATAACAAGCGAACTATCTACGATGTGTTAAGTCGTGGTGTGGAAAATTACGTCACCAAGAACTGTAGAGACCAAGAAATCTATAAGGCCCTTGATGCTTGCATCAACAGCGAGAAATATTACTGCGGTAAAATACTCGATATCATCATCGACAAAACCTTTGGTGACGACATGATCGATGATAAGGACAAAGTCTCATTAACCAAGCGTGAGTCCGAAATTGTACAGCTTATTGCCCAAGGTAAAATGGCCAAAGAAATCTCCTCCATCTTGAATATTAGCGTACATACTATCTACACCCATCGCAAGAATGTGATGAAAAAACTGGACATCAGTTCTCCAGTAGAACTGATCACTTATGCCATCAATAAGGGGATAGTCGCCCTCTAATTGAGCTCTGGATTATATTCCGTCTGATCGTAGGTCCTGAAGTCTACTGCGCTGACACCTGATACACCTTGTTCTTTTAAGAATACTCCGTAGAGTATGTCCACCTCGGACATGGTTAGCTTGTTGTGCGTGATTACGATAAACTGCGAGTCATGGCTAAATTCTCTGATGATCTTATTGAACTTGAGCACATTGACATCATCTAGTGGAGCGTCGACCTCATCGAAGATACAGAAAGGAGCAGGTTTGAGAAGATAGAGTGCAAATAGGAATGAGGCAGCCGTGAGGGTCTTCTCCCCTCCTGATAATTGACTTATAGACTTTGGCTTTTTTCCTTTGGGCTTTGCAACAATCTCTATACGAGCATCGAGAGGATTCTCTGCATCGAGCAAGATAATATCACAATCATCATCATCGGAGAATAATCCTTGGAAAACCTTTTTAAAGTTCACTTTAATGCGATCGAGACTATCAGTGAACTTAGTGGATGCGGCCTCTTCAATTTCTGCAATAGTATCTTCTAAAGATTGTTGTGCCTCGAGGACATCATCTCGCTCTTTAGAAATGTATTCGTGTCGCTCTTTGATCTCGTTATATGCCGTGATGGCCATCGGATTAATCTCTCCGAAGTTTCTGATCTTATGTTGGATGCTATCACGCCGTTTTATGAGATCTGCTAATGAGCTCGTCGTATCATGCCCTTCGGGTGGTACGTAAGTTTTGATTTTTATCCCAAACTCAATGTCACAACGATCTACGACAGCTTGGAGGTCAAACTTCTTAGTAGATAGCTTTTCATTGAGATTGCTGATCAAGTTGTCCTTTTGATGTAGTGTCTGTTGTTGAGTGCTTCTCTTCTTCTCCATCTCGAAGATCTTACCCTTCTCCTTGTAATAGGTGTCCTCATATGAGTTAAGGCGCTTCTGCAGTGCTTCTTTCTGTTCATAGAGCTCCGACAGAATTTTCTTTACGCTCTCTATTTCAGTATTGTAATTAGCGACTTGCTCTGCCAGGAGTTCTGATTCTCGCTGTTTTGACGAGATATTCCGCTGGTTGTTTATCAAGCTCTCTCTTTGAAACTCAGCGTCTTTCCTAAGTAGTTGTAGCTGATTTTCTTTCTGATATAGGTTTCTATTAGACTCATCACGTCGTTGAGACAATAAGGTCATCTTATTGTAAGAAGCGCTAATCTCTTCGGAGAGTTGCTCATCAGATATTTCATCTGATTTTACATTGATGAGATTTTGAACTTCTATTTCTTGAGCTGCGATTTTTGCTACTAAGGATTTGCTCTTGCCTTCTGATTCATCAATTTGATTCTTGATCGCTTCAAGGTTACCGTGCTGATTGGATATCTGACTAGTAACCTGATAGAGCTCTCGTTCGATACCTTGCTGTTTCTGTTGAATTTGATGGAGGTCTATCTGATTGGCATTTAGATCATTTTTCTTGACGGTAACCTTGGATTCAAGTTCTGACAACTTCTTCTGCATCTTCTCAGTATCCGAGAGAGATAGATCATACTGCTTTTGCAGGTTTTCTAATATCTGTTTACGTCCGAGTTGCACTCCTTCAAACAAGGTGTTGGACCCACCATACATAGCACCTTTTGTAGAGATGCGATATTGTTCGTGATCTAATATCGTGATGCCATCGACTGCATTTTTCTTACCATTTGTTGAGGTTGCGATGTATACATTCTGTGTGAGATACTGGATAAGCTCGTTGTGTTTCTTTTGAAATTCTAACACGTCAATAAGCCGAATATGATCTTTTAAATCAGGCGTTTTTTGTGCTACGGAAAGCTCGTCGGCAATGATCAAATTAGTTTTGCCTTTCTGAGCTTGACTCACCATCGTAAGTAACTGGTTCGCTTGTTCTCTATCCCCAGCGATGATGTGATGTAACTGGTCTTGAAAGAACAATTCGACAATACCTGTGTATTGCTCATCAGTAACCGTTATTAGGTCAGACATTGTAAGTAAAGACTTGTCTTCTGACTGCAGAAATGCCACAGATTGTGGGACTCCCTCATTTTTTTCGATAACGTTTTTAAGAAACTTGATGCGTTGTTGCAATGAGGATTGATCTAACTCTGCTTGCTGAAGACTCTTTTTATGTTCTTCTAATTTAGCTGAGACCTCCTCGGCTTTTTTCGTAGATTTTTCGATGGCCTCTTGAATCTTATCGTGTTCTTGGGTTATCCCTTTCAGCTCCTTACTGAGTTCCTTCTCACGGGTTTCAAGTGGTTTACTATTTTCTTTAAGGACACTAATCCGCTGCTGCAATTGCTCTATACCAGAGAGCGTCATGTTATGTTCTGTCTTTAATGATTCAAAAGACAGTTGCGCCGTACGAACCACCTGTTGCCTCTGAGCAGCTTCAGTCTTGATGAGTGTCTCTTTTTGTCTTAGATCGTGATGTTCTTTTTGAATGGATTCAAATTCATTTTGCGCCTTTGCTGCCTCTACTTTGAGCTCGTTAAGCTCTTTTTCGATAGTGCCAATACTACCTTCGACAAGTTCAACTTTGTTGGTAGATTCTTCAATCTTCTTCTCTTCTTGGCTAATTATAGTCTTGTTAGTAGCTACTTGATTATTGGCATTTATGATCTGCTGATTGAGCAGGTTCTTACTGTTTTCTTTTTGCCCTAATTTCTCTATCAGTGCGTTGTAGGTTTTCTGATCTTGGTTGAGGCTTAACTCTGAGTCGAGGATGTCTTTTTTATGCTTTTCAATGGTTGCATCCAAGGTCTTGATCTCAGTCTCTAATTTGAGCTTATGATCCTTCTCTGTAGTCACCTTCTTAGAAAGCTCAGAGATAGATTCATTAATTGCTTTGACTTCCATTGAAGCAGCGAGGAGTGAAGTGTCTTTATAACTTTCTTTAAGTGCATTGAATTTTTCAGTGCGCTTGGCCTGACGCTCAAAGGAGCTCATGTTTTTTTCAATCTCATACAGGAGATCATGAACCCTGTCAAGATCTTCCTTGGTACTACGTAACTTAGACTGCGTCTCTTTTTTACGGATTTTATATTTGGTGATACCTGCAGCTTGCTCGATCATATAGCGACGAGAACCTCCATTGTCATGGAGGATATCTTCGACCATATTGAGACTTATTATCGCATAAGAGTTAGAGCCTATACCACTATCGATGAACAGAGAAGTAATATCCTTCTTTCGGCAGGTAACATCGTTAAGGCGATATTCACTGCTGCCATCTCGATATAGGATACGGGAGATACTAACCTCGTTATAATCTGTTGGGAGAATGTTCTTAGTATTGTCAAAGGTCAGAGTTGCCCGTGCTACTCTACCCTCTTTGCGAGTCTTAGTGCCATTGAATAAAACATCAGACATGGAGTCAAGTCTGAGCTCTGAAGTCTTCTGTTCTCCTAGGACCCATCGCACGGCGTCCACGATATTAGACTTGCCCGAGCCGTTAGGGCCTACTATCCCGATCAGATTTTCGTTAAAGTTGATGATCGTAT
>CAZDHV010000002.1:8251-12174 GCA_964505335.1 uncultured Saprospiraceae bacterium
ATCGTATCGTCGGCGAAACTCTTGAATCCTTTTATGCTCAGGCTTTTTAGGCGCATTGGGCAAAGATAGAATTTGTAGCAAAAATCACTTGAGTTGTCGCTCTAATATGCTGAGCCACCTTTTATAAGCAGATTTCTGCTCGTCAGTATCTTGATTTGGGCTATAAGATTTAACATATTGTAGACCATCCATGGCGGACTCAATATCGGTAAATGCACCGATGGATACAGCACTTGCTCGGGCTGCTCCAACAGCTCCTGTTGTATTGACAAGTCTGATTGTTGAACCAGTAAGATCACTAATCATCTGCCCAAATACTGCCGATTGAAACATGTTGTCATTCCCCGCTATGATCTCATCAAGGGCAAGTCCCATGTCTTTCATAATATTAATGCCATAGACAAATGAGAATGCGATACCCTCGAGTGTTGCCCTTACATAGTGTCCTTGGTAATGTAGATTGAAAGAGAGCCCATGAAACTGAGCACCCAATTCTTGATTGCCAAGCATTCGTTCTGCTCCATTTCCAAAAGGTAGAAAGCTAAGTCCGTCTGAACCGATACCTACTTGAGAAGCTAGTTCTTCAAGTTCTTGATAGCTGAGACTCGATCCTGTGATCTGGCGTATATGACTGTAGGCTATACCAGTACCGTTGATACATAGAAGGACACCGATGTACGGATGATCTGTACTGTAATTTACATGAGCGAAGTTATTGACTCTTGAGAAAGGGTCGTATTTTTTCTGCTCGATTATGCCATATACAACACCCGATGTGCCACCTGTAGCCGCCACTTGTCCTGGACGTAATACGCCGAGAGAGAGGGCATTATTAGGTTGATCCCCAGCCCGATATCCAATAGGAATACCTGCTACCAAGCCTGTCTGCAGGGCCGCCTCAGTGGTAATCGTGCCTTGCAAGGAGATTGTGGGACAGTATTCTGGGAATATATCCTCCTTAAATCCATAGGCAGCGAGAATAGATTCTGAAAGCTGGTCATCCTGAAAATCCCATAGTATACCTTCTGATAATCCTGATATGGTAGTCTTAGCTTGACCAGTGAGCATCATAGCGATATAGTCTCCCGGAAGCATGGCCTTATAGATCCGTTGATAGATGTCAGGTTCTTGTTGCTTGATCCAAGCCAGCTTAGAAGCGGTGAAGTTTCCCGGGTTATTCATATGCCTCGACAGACATTCATGATCTCCCATTTTTTCAAATGCCTCTTCACCTATAGCTACAGCTCGGCTATCGCACCAGATGATCGAAGGACGTAATACGTTCAGGTTTTCATCCACAACTACAAGACCATGCATCTGATATGAGATACCGATAGATTTGATCTCTTTGGGAGATACTCCAGTGCGAGCTAACAAGTCTTTGGTGGCCTGGCAGAGATGTTTCCACCAAATAGTTGGTTCTTGTTCTGCCCATCCCGGTTTGTGGGCTATCATGGATAACTCATCCTGTGGAGAACGTACGCTTAGCACCTCATTATTCTGCTTGATGTCAACAAGCGAAGCCTTAATAGATGAACTGCCAATATCATAGCCTAAAGCGTACATGATTAAATACTTTTAATGAGGTATAGATGTCCAATAATAAGATTATTTATGCAGTCTTTATGATCTCACCGATTCCGTACATATGATAACAGAACAGACTTCACGACTTATTGGATTGAGTGCACATCGTGTCCAACATGGAGAGCATTCACAACTCTATCTATCCAATGAGCCCATTCAGATTACACCTTCATTGCAGGATACATTAGTGTCGAGTCTTGTCATGCCCTTGTTAGATCGAGAAGAGGATTTTCAATTCACTTTCAGCAATGATGATCATAAACTGAATCCACTGTTCCAACTGTCAAATACTGTTTTTCAGGCAGGAGAAAATTTTCATCAGACTGGGCAATCGATGATTAAGCATCTCTTTCAATGTTCGAACCATCCCAATATCAAGAGTGGTGATGTGATCGTCATGTACATGGACGATATACCCTATTACGATGAATTGGTCAGCGGCATTGGCATATTTAAGTCAGAATCGCTGGAACAGTACATCTCTTTTGATCAAGCCGATCAACAGATTACCATTAATATAGAACTTGGAGTGTCGGTTAATAAGCTTGATAAGGCTGCACTCATCCTTAATACCGAAAGTGATGAAGGCTACATTATAAAGATGAGCGATCGTACAAATGGGAATCAAGAAGCGCAATATTGGGAACAGGATTTCCTCAATGTCAAGACTAAAGACAATCCTTATCACACTACGACTAAGTATATGAATCTCACCGAGAGCTATCTGAAACATCAGATCAATCAAGAGTTCGATATCGACCCACTACGTCAAAAAGTATTGCTAAAGGAAAGCATAGATTTCTTCAAAGAGAACCCATCCTTTACTCAGGAACAGTATAAAAATCAGGTGCTCCAGAATACAGATGTGATGGAGTCATTTGATTCGTTCAGCTCGGGATATCAGCGTGAGTTAGACGTGAAGTTTGAAGATACCATTACTGTTTCTCCTAAAGCGGTGAAGAAGAGCCAGAAGTACTTCAAGTCAGTCTTGAAGCTCGACAAGAATTTTCATATCTATATCCATGGTGATCATAGCATGATAGAGCGAGGAACAGATCATGATGGGCGAAAATATTATAAAGTGTATTACGAAGAAGAGCGATAATTTAGAGGATGTATCTATTTTGATGGATCTGAAGAATTATAACCATGAAAGACTTCAACTGGACCTCATTCACACGTAGGATAGCTGTGAAAGCGCAATTGTCTGAACTCTACGATGCTTGGACAAAACCTGATGGGTTAGAAAAATGGTTCTTGAGTAAAGCACACTATACTCGATCAGACGGGTCAATTGTTGGAGCGCATGAGAGCATTAGTCCGACTGATAAATATAAATGGTCGTGGCATACCTGGGATGTGGTAGAGGAAGGAACCGTATTGGCAACGAATGGTAAAGATCAGATGTCGTTTTCTTTTGCAGGTACATGTTCTGTTGAGATAAAGCTGGAACAACTCAGTGGAGAAGTCATGGTTACATTGACTCAGAGTGATATCCCAACAGATGACATATCCAAAAAAGATATCAGACTGGGATGCTTCGAAGGTTGGTCTTTCTACATGACGAATCTAAAGTCTGTTTATGAAGGCGGTCTCGATCTTAGGAATATGAATGATGACCTAAAGGGTGTCATTAACTCTTAGCTTCTCCTTACAACTCGATGATCTTACTAAATTTCTTTGGTAGATCGATCGATTCCTCGACTTGTGCTTGAGTTATGGGATGTTTAAACTTGAGTCCAGTAGAGCTCAGAAAGAGACCTGATGATTTAGAAATTTTACCTTCTATAAAATACTTGCGATCACCAAGAATAGGTGTGCCATGCTCCAACATATGTATACGGAGTTGATGGCGCCTACCGGTGATAGGTTGGAGCATCACAAGACTCAATGAGTTGTACTTGTCAGAGTCTATTGACTTGAGCACTTCATACTGAGTCTGTGCAGATTTTGTCTTAATATCTTTATCAATCGTACCTGCTCCTTGGATATCTCCCATGACTATAGCGTGGTATGTTTTCTCTATTTTCTTTTCAGCAAATAGATTGGATAGTGCGGTATGGCAGGTTCTGGTTTTAGCGATGAGTATTAGACCAGATGTAGAGTGATCCAATCTATGTACTGGTAATGGACGAGGAAGGCTATCTACTTCGTTAGAGGGCTTTAGATTTTTGGGTAAAGCATTTTCTAGGGTTCTCTTTTGATTTCCGCTAACCACAATGCCCGCAGGCTTGAAGACGATGGCTAGAAAGTCGTCTTCATAAATGACATCAATATCAAGATTTATAGAGGGCTTGTTGTCTTTGGCTTCCAGTAAGCCAATCGTCTCGGAGCCA
>CAZDHV010000002.1:12274-42663 GCA_964505335.1 uncultured Saprospiraceae bacterium
ATCGATTAATCCTACTATTTACAGTCTTACTGATTACTGTTTCTGACTCTGAAGCCCAACTCTTTAAAAAAGTTATTGATAGAGCTGTTGACAAAGTTGCCGACAGAGTTGAAGATAAAATCGTGGAAGAGGTATCTACGGAACTGGCTAATATGGCAGTCAAGCCTCTCGACAACTACATGGACGAGCTATTTAGACAGAACTATGAGCAGGAGTATGGCAAAGAATGGGACGAGTCAGAATTCCAAAATGATAAGGAACGTCAGGAGGCAATGAATGCCCTATGGGGTTCGATGTTTGGGACTGCCAATTTGCCAGAGGAATATAATTTTGCCAAAGCAGCAGAGGTAGAGATCTACAATTATGGCGACAAATCACCAACAAGCATGTGGATGATATTTGGTTCAGATGATAAAATCTTCGCTATGGAGCAAGAAGATAAAGGTAAGAAGCAGGTAATTGTATATGATTTAGAGAATGATGCAATCGCAATGTTTGATCAATCAAATAAGACCGTATTAGCAATGCCTGGAGTTATGAGTATGTCTAAAGGAATCATGCCCTTAGTAGAAGAACAGATGAAGGAAGAGATGGAACAAGCTAGCATCACTAGGATTGATGGTAAGACCTTTCTAGGTTGTGACACCAAGGGGTTTAAATTTGTTGATGAGGAGGAAGAATCCAAATTTTATATTTGCTCAGATGCAGGAATAAGCTGGAGTGATCCGTTTGGTGAATTGATTGGGCAATTATCCCCGACTTTTTATCAAGATGAAGTATACAGTGATGTTAAGGGAGGAATGCTCATATATGCTAATTCTGTTAGAAAAGAGGATGGTAAAGTCTCCACATGGGAGATCAAGCAAATAGTTGACACTGACTTCAATATCAAGACATCTGAATATCAAGTGAATAGCGGATTCACAAACTAAATCACCTAACCAAGGTTATCGTGCCACTATTGGATATTATTAGGGTCTGAATTATCACCGTTCGAGGGTAGAAGGACGCTTAGGGTGCTATCATGACTGATCCAGAATATTCATGAAGACAAATAGAACTAAGACGATCCTATGGCTATCACTGCTTGCGTTGGTCTTTCTCATACATCACTATTGGTTTTTCTATGGGCACTTTGGCTATGATGACATGCATTATGCACGGCTAAGTGCAAATCTTCTTAGTGGTACTTGGGATGTGATGGATCACTATAGCCATAGAGTATCAGTAATAGGCCTTACAGCCCTGTCCTATTCTATATTTGGGATCAATGATTTTGGTAGTGCATTCTTCCCCTTATGTATGAGCATAGGAATTTGTATGATGATTTGCCATGTGCTGTACAAGCGTGGTTTGCTCATGCAAGTCTTAGGTTTGAGTTTATACTTTGGATATCAATGGAACCTATTCTATAGTGATAAGTTGATGGCCGATATATATGTGAGCTTTTTTATGACTACTGCATACTATGGTCGATGGTTGGTTGTGTCTGGAGGCCTCAAAAACAGGACTGGTGGAGTGCTGTTCGCAGTAGCGATGTTCTGTTCTTTCTTGTCTAAAGGAACGTTCATCTTACTACTGCCACTATTCCTGGTTCTTCTAATTGTCGACATTAATAATAGGAGCCTACGGCACTTTTGGACATATGCGATTGTCACAACTGGAATACTCGGAATAGCATACCTGGGGTGGAATCATGTCATGTTTGACAATCCACTGATTAGATTGGAGATGATAGAGCGAGGTTCTTATATCAATGAATGCTCCTATGCTCACTATGGTGTTGGGAGGATATTTGAGCGACTTACCGCTGATTTTGGAAATTTCATCGTTAGTGAACGGCTCTACATCTATCTGATTATTATGGCTGTGATAGGAATCTATGGGAGGGTATCATCCCAGCCAAGGAAATACAGCAGCACAGATCTGGCAACTTTAGTGATCGTTCTGTTGTCAATGAATTTCATGACGATCTCTCTTGGGACGTACAATCCTTTCTGCCTTGATCCAAGACACTTTATGATGGCAACACCGATCCTAGCCATTGCATCAGCAAGGATCGTCTCTACAGTGGCCCAGCCAATACGGATAGGTATATTGTCTTTTGCTGTTCTACTACTGTACCCTACAATTCAATATAATATTGACTCACGTAGACTTAATTATCCTCAGGTAAAAGAATCTATCTTGATGACATTGGATCAGCTTGAAGACAAAAAAGAGTCTAAACTCTTTGCAAGTCAAGTCTTGATCAATCTATTGGATTATTACAGTGATTTTGAAATAAGTGGTCGAGTAGAGCTAATCAATATCAAACACATCCAGACAATTGAATGCGGAGATATTGTGATCAGAAACTGGTATGGAGAATTCCACTCCAATCTTGATTCGGAACAGTATGATGAGTTTATCGCAGGGTATACTGATATGACTAATGATGAAAGCAATAGATTGAGACTCTATCAGATACCGTGCAAATAGTAATATTATTGTGGATAGAGTTTTGGCAATTCACTTCCTAGCTCTCGACCATCTAAAATGTGATTGACTAAGCGCACTGACCAGTAAGGCGCTATCGAGATTCCTTTGGTGCCGAGTCCATTGAATAGAATTAGATTTTTGTGCTCATAATGTCTTCCAATCAGTGGCTTACGATATTTAGTTGCAGGACGAACTCCTGCGAGGTGTTCTATGATTTCGTAGTCGAGTTTAAGATAGGTGTTGAGATAATTTGTTAGTTCGCTTCGTCCATTTTCTGTGGGATGGTCATCCTCAAAATCCCTAGCGTAGTTACTCCCTATCCAGAATGTGCCATATTCATCTTGTGGCACAAAGAATTTGTGATACTTCAGGATATGAAATCGGGGAAAGGCTCTATCAATTTTAATTCTGAGCACTTCTCCTTTGGCTGGTCGAAATGGTAGACCTATAAAGTACGGATTGTGACGTACGCCCCACCCTTCGGCACAGATAAGATAGTTGCACCTTATATCAGCAACTCGAATATGAGAAGAGGTGATTTCTATCTGCTCGTAGTCGACGGCGTCTTCGATCAATTGTCCCTTATCTACAAGATAGATTCTAAAGTCTTTAATGAGCTGATCTACGTCGACGTTGTAACTTTTGCGGACGATCCCAAATGATCGGGCCTCATTCAGGAATGGAATGTAATCAGGCCCATCATAATCACCGTGAATATAGTCTTTATAGCCTAGGTCAGCTTCTCGGATATGCCACTGATTCTCTTGTTCAACGGTATCTATTGATCTGACGATGGGTCGGGAGTTGATGTATTTGTATTGTAATACTTGCTCGAACTGCCTATAGATCTCTATTGAACTGGGTAAGAGTTCATCTATCATCCATGACTTTACGTATTTGCGACCTGTAATTGGGTTAATAAGGCCTGAAGAAACTGATGACGCTCCGGACGTGGCTCCCTTGTCGATTACAACAAATGAGATGTTGCGCTTAATCAATTGTAAGGCAAGTGTGCTCCCCGCTATTCCTTGACCAATGATGGCTACCTCAACGTCCATGTGTCAAAGGTAGCTAGATGTGGTTTAATACTGACATACCGTTAAGCTAAGGCTTCCTTGTAGGTGGCTAAACACCGTTGCCGAGCAAACTTATGATCGACTATAGGTTCAACGTAGTCATCAGTACCATACTCTGGAATCCACTTCTTGATATAAAGGAGTTCTTTATCAAACTTCTGAAGTTGAGAAGCTGGATTAAATATCCTAAAATACGGTGCAGCATCAGTACCACTACCAGAGGCCCATTGCCAACCACCATTGTTGCTGGCAAGGTCATAGTCGAGTAGCTTTTCGGCAAAGTAGGCCTCGCCCATTCTCCAGTTAATGAGTAGATGTTTGGTAAGAAAGCTAGCAGTGATCATTCTAACACGGTTGTGCATATATCCTGTAGTATTCAGTTCTCGCATTCCAGCATCCACCATAGGATAGCCAGTATTACCGTCTTTCCAAGCCTGTAGATCTGACTCATCGGTTCGCCATGATATAGTATCATACTTAGGCCTGAAAGCTCCATCTACAACATGAGGGAAGTTTGATAGGATCTGGCTATAGAAGTCTCTCCAGATGAGCTCGCTGAGATAAGTATCATTGAGCTTCTTCGCTTTAATAGCCTTCTCTCGTATGCTTATAGTTCCAAATCTGAGGTGGATGCCGAGCCTAGAAGTGCTATTCTCAAGACCAGGGAAATTGCGAGTTTTGTCATAGTTTCTTATAAGCTGTTGACTGACATTCGTACTAGGTATATGGATCGTTGATCTTTCAAATTTCATCTCCGAAAGAGAAATCATTGGCTCAGTTTCAAGCTGTGCAAGTTGGTCTAATGTTCTTTCTGATGGATATTGTTGGATGCCTTGATCTTCTAATCTTGCTAACCACTTCTTCTTGTATGGCGTAAAGACAGTATATGGCTTGTCACTATTACTAAGGATCTCTTGGCGCTCGGTAATGACGTGGTCTTTGTAATCATAATATACCCCTCCACTCGACTCTATGAGAGAACGAACTGTGTTATCCCGTTTTAGAGCATAGGGTTCATAATCTCTATTGGCATAGATCGATTTTACGTTGTAAGTCGAGATGATCTTTTTGTAAATCTCAATTGGGTCGCCATAATAGACCTTAAGATCTGATCCTTTTTCAGATAATTCCTTTTTTAGATTGCTTAGGGTATCATGTAGGAAGGTGATACGAGCATCGTCCCGTGATAATTCATCCAGGATGTTGGGATCAAAAATGAATACGGGAACTACAGGCAATTCAGAACAAAGCGCCTCATATAGGGCATGATTATCATGAAGGCGCAAGTCTCTGCGCATCCAATACACTACAGTTCCATTGGAGATATCTGTCATCTGTTTTATACCTGTATTCTTATACTAATACTAATTAGTCATAGTTATCTTTGTTTATAACATCAATTAGATTTGTGATTCCTATGAGACCATTAGTATTGACTATTCTGTCAGTTCTATTTTTTAGTTGCCAAGAGAAAAAAGATCCGGTAATAGAAGCCTTGGATAAATTGCAACGAGAATTGGAGATTCAGCCTAGCGTGGAGCGAGCTAAGTCTTTTTTAGATGCAGCTAATGACTATATCTCCGATCATTATGAGGAATATGATCTAATTGAACCTTACTTAACCCACGGAGCTAAGGTTTCTAAGGACTATGGATTTCTTGATCAAACTCCCAATTTCCTACTTCGCATACTTCGTTCTAAGGAATATCAAGGCGATAAAACCCAGTATTTAATTGATCTGGGAGATATCATGATCAACCTTAACAAAGTCCATGCCTCCAATATCATATATAAAGAGTTGCACGAGAAAGATCAGAGCAATCCTGAGATTAATAAAAGGCAGGTATTAGTGGATAGTATAGCACGAAGTAAGTCCAATTACTTGCAGTACCTATTTGATCAAGTAACTGTCAATCCTGATGAGATAGGAATAAATAAGCAAGCATCATTAAAATATGTTGATGCTGCAGAGGTATATGCTTTAGTGAGACCTAATGAGAATCAGACAGCTGATTACTTGTACAAAGCAGCTGAAATAGCTAGAAGCTTACGCACCATGCCTAAGGCAATGAGCATCTACGACTGGATAATCGAGGATTATCAGGATTATGAGAACATCCCAACTGTAACATTTATCAAGGGATTTATTCTTGAGCAGGAGTATAAAAAACCTGAGGCAGCACGTGAAGTTTATGAAACATTCTTGGAGAGATACCCTGACCATCAGATGGCAGAAAGCGCTCGCTTTTTACTTAAGAACATGGGGAAGTCTGACGAAGAAATCTTACAAGAAATTGAAGCTAACCAAACTGCTAATTAGCTATCATAGTTTGACTATGACAGTATCATAGGGCTTTAGCTTATTTCCATCGACGATTAGTTCTACTGTACAGGTATAGATAGAGTTCACACCTTTTATGGTTTTAGCAGTTTTAGCTAGTGCCTTATTAATAATATTCTTCTCACCAAAGCTATCCATAGAGGATAGTTTCAGTTTATAGGCCATTTCAAACTCAAGATAGACAGGCTCTTCAGCTGTTATCTCACGGTCAAGTGGAATTTCGGTTATTCCAATAGTATATACATCAGACAACTTCGACTTTCGTCGGCCTCGAGTATATTTCTCTTTGACCGTTACAATCATAGAGTTGATCTGTTGGTTAGATGCTGTACTCAGTTCTACTTTGCCAGAAAGTAGCTGTTGAGATTTATCAACCTCAGCTTCAATTATGGAGACTTTCGCACCTTCTATTCCCAACCAATTTTTGACCTTTTCGAACATACTCTACAATATACAAGTCATATAATCCATAGTCCTGTTAAATATATCAACGAAATGAAACAATCGATGAGTTCAAAATTTAGGATGGATTATAGGATACCTATCCAGTGAGGTGCGATTACCGCCATGGATAAGATGATTACCTGAATCACTAAAAATGGAATCACGCCTCTGTAGATCTGCGCAGTCTTCACTTCTGGTGGACAAACTCCCTTGAGATAAAACAACGAAAATCCAAATGGCGGAGTAAGGAAAGAGGTCTGTAGATTGAGTGCTAATAGGATGCCTATCCATATCAAGTCCATGTCATATGCGATAAAAATAGGTGCTACAACAGGGACGACAATGAATATAATCTCGATAAAATCAATAAAGAAACCAAGGAGAAATACGACCATCATAACCAGAACTAAAAACATTGGTCCTGAAAGATTAGAAGTCTCAATGAGATCTATCAGGAATCGATCACCTCCCAAACCCCTAAAAACTAAAGCAAAGGTGGTCGCACCAATCAAGATTAAAAACACCATGCTTGTCAAATGTGTAGTTCCTTGCATGACTTCTTTAAGAACTTTAATATTCAGCCGTCCTTGACTTAGGGTTAATATGATAGCGCCTAAAGCTCCAACTGCAGCAGCTTCTGTTGGACTAGCTATACCAGTGAAAATCGAACCTAACACTGCAAGAATAAGCAGTAGTGGCAACAGAAAAGCCTTCAGGACCTGACCAACGTTGATCTTGACACTGGTGTTTTCGTCATTCAGCGGTGCTACTTCTGGCTTGACATATGACACAACAAGAATGTAGACTATATATGACAGCACCAGAATTATGCCCGGCCAGAACGCCGCTTTGAATAAATCTCCGACAGAAACATTGAGCACACTGCCCAATAAAACTAATACTACAGAAGGAGGAATGATCTGACCTAATGTACCAGATGAAACTATGGTACCTGTTGCCAACTCGACCTGATAATTATTCTTTAGCATTGTTGGCAGGCTGATCAATCCCATCGTTACTACTGTTGCACCTACTATGCCTGTCGACGCAGCAAGGAGGGCTCCAACAATAATAACGGACACCGCAAGTCCTCCTCTTATGCGGCCGAATAGTGCTGACATGGTATTTAGCATACTTTCGGCGAGACCTGATTTCTCTAACATCAATCCCATGAAGACAAACAAGGGCACTGCGAGAAGGACTACATTTTGCATGGTGCCCATAATTCGCAATGGGAGTAGATCAAAGAAATCTGGTATGAAAAAGTATCCTATGATTACTGATAGTCCTCCTAGAACAAATGCCACCTGAACACCTGAGAGGATACAAATAAATATGAGTAGAAAAAGTATGAGCGCAATCCAAGCCACTTATTAAGATTTAAAGGATACGAGTGACTTGATAAATATTGATACGGCCTGTACGAGTAGAAGAAAGTATCCTAAGAAAATAGCCGACTTAACGATATATCTTGCAGGTAATCCACCGGGTTGAGGTGAGCCCTCCCTGAAGGAGAAAGAGTTAACCGCATAATCCCATGATGTAGTCAAGATGATTAAGCACCATGGGATGACCAATACGAGAATGCCTATTGCATTGACTATTTTTTTTCTTTTAGGAGAATAGTTCTCATAGAATAGATCTACTCTCACATGCTTGTCATGAAGTAAGGTATATGATGCTCCAAGTAAAAACAAAACTGAAAACAGGTGCCACTCCATTTCAACCATCCAAATTTTGGAGGTATTGAGAAAGTAGCGCATGATCACATCTACACAGATCAACAATATTAGTATTAAAGATATCCAAGAGACAAGCTGTCCTATTTGATCAATAGTTCGATCGATAACACTACTAATCATTAGAAGTGTGGACTTCATATCATCTTATTGATAACCTTTAACCACGCTTCAGACATTAAGTAAGACCCTGCCAAGGAAGGATGAACTCCGTCGGGACACCAGTACTCAACAGGATATTCCTTTAATGCCTCATCAAAAATTGACTGTAGCGGAACAAATGCTGCATCCATTTCTTCTGCGACTTCTCGGCAACTTGACTGATAGATAGGAAATCCATTGGCCCATACTTCATTATCAATTGCCGTACCTCCAGGAACGTAAAATGGCTCTGCAATGATCATCTTGATCTCTGGTAGATGGCTCTTAGTAGACTCGAGTAAACTTAATAAATCTGATTTATAAACGTCCGGACCTGCAGCATATGCATGTGTCATGGTATGCCAGTAATCATTGACCCCGATCATTACGCTTAAGATGTCGGGCTTGAGATTCAAACAATCGTCTATCCAACGATCTCTGAGTTGATGAACCTTATGGCCGCTGATTCCTCTATTATAGATTCTTAACGATTTCTCTGGATATGCTCCAAGTAATTCTGTTGCAATCTGAGAGACATATCCTTGGCCCATACCACTAGGGTTGTTAGCATAATAATTACCTCGATCTCTACCACCATCAGTGATAGAATCTCCTTGAAATAAGATCGTCGTATGATCATTATCGTCACTGGATATTACATTGATCATTGGACTAGCGGCAATCAAGGTTCCGAGATAATGTGAGAACTCTCTTCTAAGCATAATCAGAATATTTATTCAAACAATGTAGTTATTGAACCTTGAATCGACAAAAAAAGGGGCAGATGTTAATCTGCCCCTTCTGTATAAATTAAATTATTACTCGATTATTCTCCGCCTTCTAGGCTTTCGAGTTTATCTTTATAGATGTTAGACTTCTCAAAATCATCTTGACGTGCAAAGATTTCTTTGAGTGCTATAATAGTATTTCTATCCTGACCATTGAGGCTATCTGCCTTCAAGAAGTATGGTAGAGCCTGCGAAAACAAGTCTGCCATGGTGTCCTTAATTTCGTTATACTTAGCCTCTCCAGCTTTACTAAAGTCATTGGCTACTTCGTTGAGAGAAGAAGTAAATCCAGCCGCTTTATTATAGTAGAGTGCACCCAAGCTATAATTGATATCAAAGTTATCAGGTGTAGATTCTAATGCTTGTTGGTAGAAGCTTAATGCACTATCAAAGTACTCATTAGCTTGATCAGTTTCGCCAGCTTCATTAGACTTTACTTGTAGTTGATCATATACTTGCCCTAAGGTCAATATGAGTGATTGATTGTCTGGTTCTTTAACAAGTGCTTCTTTTAGATTACCAATCATCTTGCTTAATTCACCTGAAGCTAAGTAGTGATTGATCTCTGAGAATAACAATCCTGAATCATCCGGAAACGCCTCTCTACCCTTTTCTAAGAATGGTAATCCTGCTTCGGCATCGCCTAAGGCCTTATTAGACTCATAGATTAGTTGATAAGTAGAAGGGTCACTATAATTAGCATCAATTGCACTTGAAAGATAGTCGATAGAGCTCTGATAATTTTCAGCATAGTATGCTGTTAATCCTGCGAAGAATTTCTTTTCAGCAAGATTGTTATCTGCATCAAGCCTACTTACTTCTCCTTTAGATTTGATGAGTTCACTCGCAGACATTTCTGCTACAAAATTGTCAAATGCTCCTGCATAGTTTTCTACTTGATATTGATCTATTCCAATATTGTTTAATAACTCTTCTGTTTGTAATAGACCTGTCATTGCTTTTTTGATATCACCTTTCTTGGATGACAACTCTAAAGCTTTACTGTAAGCCTCATAGGCGTTTAATCCCACTGTCGCATCTGATATTATTGCTTCAGGATTAATTAATTTTGCCTTAATCTGAGCATCGCCTGAGTTATAGAAAATATCTCCTCTAGTTATCCATGCTTTGGGACTTGATGCCACTTTAGAATCTTTAAATGCTTCAGCGATATGTGTTTTCGCCTCATCTAATGCTCCTGGGTTCCCATAAGGGTCTGCACTGAATTCACTAAATGCTTTTGATGCTAGTTTCAAGCTTTTATCACCTTGTGCGAATGAAGATTGCGCAATCAAGAAGGTGATTAGTACTATTCCGAATAACCTTTTCATTATTAATAATTTGTTTCAAGTATTATTTACGTGGTCGTGACGTGACCTTAAGTAATTACATGTTTAAAAAAAGCTTAAAAATAATATTTTGAAATGTTAAGAACTTAATTATTCTTCTTCGGCGTTTTCTCCTCTCACATCTCTTACTACTCCTATGTCAGCAATTTGATCTTTCTTATCGATGTTAATCACCTTTACTCCTTGGGTAGCACGCCCCATTATTCGGAACTCCCCTGCATTAATCCTTATCACGATACCACTCTTTGTAGTCACAATCAAGTCATCATCATCTGAGATTCCTTTAATTGCAAAAACACTTCCAGTCTTATCAGTAACGTTGAGAGTTTTGACGCCCTTGCCGCCTCTATTCGTCTTACGATAGTCCTCTTTATCAGATCGCTTACCAAATCCTTCATCGCTTACTACGAAGATACTCGTTGTATAGTCATCCTGTGGGATGCACACCATACCGACAACTTCATCCTGATCATTATCAAGAGTGATGCCCTTTACACCGGCAGCACTACGGCCCATTGCTCGCACTTTACTCTCATCAAATCGTATAGCACGCCCTCCTCGATTAGCTAAGAATACATCATTGGCACCATCGGTGAGTTTCACACCTAAGAGCTGATCACCCTCGTTAATCGTGATTGCATTGATACCATTAGTGCGAGGACGACTGAATGCTTCGAGATTAGTCTTTTTGATAATTCCCTTCTTAGTGCAGAACATGATAAAGTGCTCATTTAAAAATTCTTTATCCTTCAGATCTTTTACAATGATGTACCCTTTGACATTGTCGTCCTTAGGAATGGCTATGATGTTTTGCAGTACTCGTCCAGATGCATTCTTTGAGGCTTCTGGAACCTCATATACCCTCACCCAAAAGCACCTGCCCTGTTCTGTAAATAACAACAGGTAGTTATGCGTATCGGCCACGAATAAATGCTCAACAAAATCGGTATCTCGAGTTTTACTGCCCTTGGAGCCTCGTCCTCCTCTACCTTGCGACTTATATTCTGCTGCTTTGGTTCTCTTAATGTAGCCTAGATTAGAGATCGTAATTACAACCTCATCATTAGGGATCATATCTTCGATAGATATCTCACCATCAGCATGAGAAATCTGTGTTCGGCGATCATCACCAAATGTTTCTCTGACTTCGGCTAATTCATCCTTTAGGATAGTCTTTCGACGGCCTTCATTATCTAAGATATCCTTGTAGTCCTTGATCCTAGCCATTAACTCATCATACTCAAGTTGGACTTTTCCACGCTCCAAACCGGTAAGCTTCATTAATCGCATGTCGAGTATTGCTCTCGCTTGTATCTCACTTAACTTGAAGGTCTTCATGAGGCCTTCACGAGCAGTCTCTACATCCTTAGAATTTCGGATCAGCGCTATGACTTCATCAAGATTGTCTAGAGCAATTAGTAATCCTTCAAGGATATGTGCACGTTCTTCTGCTTTTCGCAAGTCGTATTGCGTCCTACGAGTGATGACCTCTAATCTGAACTTGATGAACTCCTCCATCAATTGCTTCAGGTTAAGAGTTAGAGGACGTCCATTTACGAGTACCACATTATTCACTCCATAAGAAGTCTGCAGTGGCGTAAACTTATAAAGTTGACTGATCACAACATTTGCGATCGCATCCATTTTCAAGTCTAGAACTATTCTTACACCGTGTCGATCAGACTCATTGCGGATGGCAGATATACCTTTAATCTTTTCTGCTTCTACCGCATCCTTGATCTTTATCTCTAGAGATTGTTGGTTGACTTGATACGGTATTTCTGTGATGACTACCTGATCACGTCCAGTTCGGGTTGTTTCTACCTCAACCTTACCTCGAAGTACAATTCTCCCCCGACCTGTTTCAAAGGCATTTTTGATACCCTCAGTTCCATAGATAATTCCGCCAGTTGGAAAGTCAGGTCCCTTAACATATTCCATGAGGCCATCGGTGTCGAGCTCAGGATTATCAACTAATGCCGTAATTCCATCGATAATCTCTCGTAGATTATGTGGCAACATGTTCGTGGCCATACCTACAGCGATACCTGTCGCTCCATTTACAAGGAGATTAGGGTAACGTGTTGGCATTACTGTTGGCTCCTCAAGGGAGTCATCAAAGTTCAGTTGAAAGTCAACTGTGTCCTTCTTAAGGTCAGCAACAATCTCATCGCTTAATTTGCTGAGACGTGCCTCTGTATATCTCATGGCTGCAGGACCGTCGCCTTCGATTGAACCAAAGTTCCCTTGCTTGTCTACCAGCGGATAGCGCATATTCCATTCCTGCGCCAGACGTACCATGGCATCATATACAGAGCCATCACCATGAGGGTGGTATTTTCCTAACACCTCTCCGACAATTCTTGCTGACTTCTTGTGGGGCTTGCCGATAGTAAGACCTAAATCGGACATACCATAGAGTATGCGCCGATGCACCGGCTTAAGTCCATCTCGAACATCTGGAAGGGCACGTGATACGATTACCGACATAGAGTAGTCGATATAGGCCGACTTCATTTCATCCTCTATATTGATAGGAATTATACGCTCATTCTCTGCCATATAGTACTAGCTTTGATTATATAGTTTTTTCACTAAAGAATAGCCTGATTTTCATGCGAAATCCGTGCTATCCAAAATGGTTACAAAAATACGCTTTTATTAAGGAAATAAGCATATCTAAAGCATTGATAATCACAGCATCAAAGTCCTAATTTCTGCTAATGGCGCAAACTAGGAAAATTGCTTTTCAGTTTTATTGATCTGCATTTACAATATTTCAGAAATTGAGTAGTTCATTCTCGTGATGATACAATTGTTTTCAGAGTACAAATTGGGTGTTTCAAGGCTTGCATTATGCCTTTTAATAGGCCTATTGAGCTTGTCAGCTACATTTGGTCAGATCAATAAGAGCAACACCAACTATCTCGATTACAAGAACAAAGACTATTACTTCGGTATCTCACTCGGTTTTAATAGCTCGCAGCATCAAGTGTTTCACTCACGTGAATTTATTGATAATCAGAATTTCATAAGAGCACAAGGAGCTCCCGCTGTAGGCTTCAATGTTCAAGGTATCGTCAATTATAAGATTGGCGAATTCTTTGATATTAGAACTTTACCTGGATTTACCTTCGCAACAAGACACATTGATTTTCAAACTGCTCCCAATGGAGTGCGAACTTTACCTGCACGTTCAACAATCCAATCGATATTTGTCAATCTCCCTTTTTTAGTGAGGTTTAAATCAGCTCCATACAGGGACAAGCGTGCTTATGTTGTGGCAGGAATCAATTATTCATTTGATGTGGCGTCCAATTCTATGGCTCGTGGGGCAGATCAATTAATACAGATAGATCCCCATGATTTTCAGTTAGAAGCTGGGGTTGGAATGCAGTTCTTCTTTCCTTACTTCATATTATCACCAGAAATCAAGTTTTCTCAAGGTATCAACAATACCCTGCTGTTCAACAATCAGATTGAAGAGTCTACGATTATCGAGAAATTATTAAGTCGAGTCCTAACACTCTCTTTTCACTTTGAAGGATGATCCTTCTGTACGGATTGCCACATGTCTGGAAGATTAGTCTGTAGTCCCTCATAGAGGTCTATGAAATTTGTATTAAGTGTATCAAAATGATCATACATTTCATAAACAGCTCCTTGGAAATCGCTTTCAAAACGTGTGCGATCATCCATTCGCTTCATCACACCTAACATTCCCTTCTTGCTTTGGTAGACTCGCAGATATCGATGTTTCAGGAGGCTCTTAACATGTCTCTTGTGCCCTCCTTCTGTCATACTAGGCAGCATCGGCTCAAACTGGCTATAAACGTCTTGTTCAAATTCATCAAATGACCGATTTATAAATCTCTCCCAGTTATGACATAAGAAATGATCGTGGAGTATATCTATGATGACCGTAGCATATTTACCATGATTGTTTCTGAAGAGGTCTACTGATTGAAGAAACGAAGGATGACTATCTGTATAAGAGTCTATATTGCGATGTAGATAGATTCCTCTCATTACTTCTATAGGAAGTGTCTTGGATTCATTAACTGTGATGTCGTCTGCTATGAAATTACCCAGCATGATATGTGGATCATCGAGAGATAAACTGAGATGGGCGAGGTAATTCATCCTTCAAATATGTGTAAGATTAAAATATCTTTGGCATCTTTTTCAGGATAAAAAAGTTCATCATGTCTCTCAAATGTGGAATTGTAGGATTGCCAAATGTGGGTAAATCAACATTATTTAACGCATTAACAAATGCCAAAGCTCTTGCTGCGAACTACCCTTTCGCCACGAAGGATCCTAATGTGGGCGTAATCACTGTTCCTGATAGTAGACTACAAGCCTTGGCCGATCTCATTTCTCCGCAAAAGATAATCCCTACTACGGTTGACATTGTTGATATCGCCGGTCTTATTAAAGGGGCAAGCCAAGGTGAAGGATTGGGAAATCAATTCCTCGCCAACATCCGTGAAGTTGATGCCATCATACATGTGGTAAGATGTTTTGATAATGACAATATAGTACATGTCGATGGTAATGTCGACCCGGTGAGAGATAAGGATATCATCGACACAGAATTACTACTCAAGGATATTGATGGCCTTGATAAGAGATTAGAAAAACTGCAGAAGGCTGCTAAGAGTGGCGCAAAAGAGGATAAGGCGAGATATGAGTTTGCCAAGGAACTGAAAGAGTTTTTAGAAACCGGTAAGCCTGCCAGAGCCTATGAGGTGCCCGAACTGCACGAGGACTTATTCAAGGAGTTTTATCTTCTTACGGCTAAACCTATCTTGTACGTATGCAATGTTGATGAAAATAGTGCCAAGGATGGTAACGATTATGCTGCTAAGCTTATGGATCATGTCAAGGATGAAAATGCTGAAGTGATCTTAATCTCAGCTGCTATCGAAGCAGAAATCATTCAACTGGATACAGACGAAGAGAAGCTGATGTTTTTAGAAGAAATGAGTTTGACCGAGCCGGGTGTTAATCGATTGATTCACTCGAGTTATAAACTGCTAAACCTAATTACATACTTCACCGCTGGAGAGAAAGAGGTTCGTGCGTGGACGGTCTTGAGAGGTTCTACCGCACCGCAAGCGGCCGGTGTAATCCACACTGATTTTGAGAAGGGCTTTATCCGAGCTGAAGTCATTAAGTATGCGGATTATATCGAGCATGGTTCAGAAGCTAAAGTCAAAGAAGCAGGTCGATTAGGCGTCGAAGGCAAAGACTATATCGTAGATGATGGTGATGTGATGCACTTTAGGTTTAACGTGTAGAGCTTTTAGTGAGATCTGTTAGCGGACAGAATCAGCAATTAAAAATGTAGACTCATCACAAAACCGCTAAATTCTTCGTTTCCCTATCAT
Organism: uncultured Saprospiraceae bacterium; assembly: GCA_964505335.1. Taxonomy (GTDB): domain Bacteria; phylum Bacteroidota; class Bacteroidia; order Chitinophagales; family Saprospiraceae; genus GYS-P2D. The sequence goes on from CAZDHV010000002.1 coordinate 28,027, forward strand.
GAAGCATTTTACAACTGGCTCAAAGCTGTTTCTATTACTATTTATAATACTCTTAGCGGCCTGTGGTGATGAAGAGGTTGAGATACAGCAGGAATTCAGCATTGCAGTGGAAGACTTTGATATTTCCTATGGTAACAATGAGCTGCAGACCTACGATCTATTTCTACCTGCTGGTAGATCGAGTGCAACGACAGATCTCGTATTACTCATTCATGGTGGAAGCTGGATTTCTGGTGATAAAAGCGATATAGATGGTATCGTTGATTTACTCCAAACTACTATGCCCGATTATGCAATTGCCAATATGAATTATCGTCTTAACATAGACCCTGATCGACTATTTGTTGACCATATGGACGATATAGACGCAGTAATAACAGACTTAATGCAGGATAATACAGAGCTCGGCATTAGTAATAATATCATGTTAGCTGGTGTGAGTGCCGGAGGGCATATGACGCTCCTCTATGCTTACTCCAGAAATGACAATGATTATGTCAAGCTCGCTGGCAATATTATTGGGCCAACTAATTTCTTAGACCCATCATATGTGGATTCTGACAATCCTACATTTATTGCTACGATCTCGGCTATTATTGCCACTACTGGCAGACCACTTACTGAGACTGATTTTTACAATGCCGTTAGCCCTATACACTTCGTAGATGGTTCAACGGTTCCTACTATACAGTTTTTAGGGGAACTGGATCCGTTGATTCCAGTAACTCAAGGCACATCCCTACAGGATGAACTGAACAGCTCTGGTATCACGAATGACTTAATCATTTATGAGGGCGAAGGCCATGGGTGGACAGATCCAGATAACTGGACAGACACAGCCGAGCGCTTTGCTGCTTTTGCAGCTGATAATATGTAGAATGGATTTTTAAAAGAAGTCCACTTAGGTGCCTATCTATACATGACTTCTTTAACTGCCTTTATCACCTTATCTGGAGTTGGCATATACTCATCTACAAATGGGGCAGCATAAGGCAATGATGTATCTGCAGCGTTGACTCTTGTTACAGGTGCATCGAGATAGTCAAATGCGTACTTCTGAATCTCATAAGCGATCTCAGCACTTACTCCTGCAAATGGCCATGATTCATCAACTACAACTAGACGATTCGTCTTCTTAACTGATTCTACAATCGTATTGTGATCTAATGGTCTAATAGTACGTAGGTCAATTACTTCAGCGCTTATACCTTCTTTTTCTAATTCTGCCGCAGCAGCCTTAGAGACTTCCATCATCTTGTTGAATGAAACTATAGTAACATCTGTACCTTCTTTTCTGACAGCTGCTACACCTATTGGTGTTAGATACTCTTCCTCTGGCACTTCACCTTTAAGGCCATAGAGCATCTCTGATTCCATGAAGCAAACAGGATCATTGTCACGGATTGCTGACTTGAGAAGTCCTTTAGAGTCTTTAGGATCGACAATGGAGATCACTTTGAGACCAGGTGTGTTAGCCATCCAACTCTCAAAAGTCTGTGAGTGTTGCTGCGCTAATTGACCTGCAGCACCTGATGGACCTCTGAACACAATAGGACAATTAAATTGACCAGCAGACTGAGATAACGTTTTAGCCGCATTGTTTATAATCTGATCGAATGCCAATACTGCAAAATTCCAAGTCATAAACTCTACGATAGGTCTGAGGCCATTCATGGCGGCACCCACCCCTATTCCAGCAAACCCAAGCTCAGCGATGGGTGTATCTATGACACGCTCAGGTCCGAACTCTGCCAGCATGCCTTTACTCACTTTATAAGCACCATTATATTCTGCTACCTCTTCTCCCATGAGAAAGACATCTTGGTCTCTTCTCATCTCTTCACTCATTGCCTCACCGAGGGCTTCTCTCAATGTAATTACTCTACTCATGATGACTGGTCGAATATTTGTACAAAAATAGTATTCTGTGCTTGTAAAGGAAGTACTGAACTCAGTTTTTGATGACCTCGTCCGGTTTAATGTTGCCAAAGTTGCCAGAGCTCATCAGAAGATAGATTTCATGCTGACCCGTTGCGTCATACAATGTAGACTTCAGATTGTCCGCACTTACTATCGCAGTGAGATTAGGATGCCTAAAGCAGTCTGCAATAAAATCAACACTTATAGGAGGTAGTCTCTTTCTTGCTACAACCTCGGGATCATAGAATACCAGGGCTCGATCAGCACCGTCAAGTGCAGCGTTGTATAGTGGAAGAAATTCTTTATTGAGGCTACTATAAGTATGTAGCTCAAGTACGGCGAGTATATTAGAATTAGAATATCTTTCTCTTACTGCAAGTACCGTTGCTTTTACTTTTGAGGGAGCGTGGGCAAAATCACGATAGATAATTGGATCATTACTAACTAGTGATAATCTTTTATCAACTCCAGTGAAGTCAGAGATTGCGTTTAGAAAATCTGCTGGCTCAACATTTATATGCTTACAGGCCATGAGAGCTGCATGTAGATTAGCACGATTATGTGCACCGAATACATTTATAGAATATTCTTGTCCGTCATACTGTATCCCATCACCTGAGACTTCTAATGGTTCATAAGCTAACTTATTGGCAGTAGACGCTTTTTCAATTAGCCGCTTAAGTTCTATATCTCTTTGGTCATAGATGATGATCGATTCATCCCTCATCGAGTTATAAAGACTGCTGAATTGAGATAGGTAATTATCATAGGTGGGAAAGACATTCATGTGATCCCATGACACTCCTGTTGTAATTACTATATCTCCTTGATAGTGTAGCATTTTTGGCCGTTCATCTAATCTACTGCTGAGGTATTCGTCACCTTCTACTACTGCAATTTCGGCATCCTCGGATAGCCTAACCATCCTGTCAAAACCATCAATTAATCCACCTACGAGATAATCGAATGAGATTCCAAGCTTCTTGAGCACATACATGATCATCGCAGTCGTCGTCGTTTTGCCATGACTGCCTGTGACGACAATTTTCTTTTTGGAGACGATATGCTTGGCGATAAATTCGGGAAAAGACTCAATACGCAATCCTAACTCTTGAGCCTTGATCAACTCTGGATTATCAAGTTGGGCGTGCATTCCAAGAATAATAAGATCTATATCTGAGCTTATTCTGGAAACGTCCCAGCCCATCTTTGGCGGGAGTAAGCTGACGGATCTTAGGCGGCTAAGAGCAGGTTCGTAAATCTCATCATCTGATCCAGTTACCCGATGACCAAGAGCCTGTAACTCCATTGCAAGGTTGTGCATGATGCTTCCTCCTATAGCTATTAAGTGTATAACCATAATTAAGTATAAACGTATTATAAATAATTGTAATATCTTTGTTTACAAAGGTTATAAAACATAAATAGATTTTTGTCGTTTTATTACCGTCAAATTATACCCAAATGAAAAAGAATAGAAAGCAAATAGTACAATTAGCATTTGCAGCATTGGCGATAGTAACCTTGAGTTCGTGTAATAGAGGAACGGGATGTCCTTCAAATTTCGATATCCAGCCGATCTTTAGCTTTTTTGGATTCTAGTAAGAATTCCACTAATCATATGAGTCATCATCTGTCCGACGATGGCAGCTCTACTCTGTACTCTGATCTTTATCAGGCACATTATCATAGTACCCATGGTGCTATGCAGGAATCTATGCACATATTCATCAATCATGGACTACAAGATCATGAGGCTGTTCCCCTTAACATATTAGAATATGGATTCGGGACAGGACTGAATTTGTTTCTCACAGCTACTCACAGTGGGACTCGTTTCATTAACTATAAGTCATTAGAACTTCATCCAGTACAAGACGAGCTATTGAATCAGCTGAACTATGTTCAAACTGATGAGCAATCTCGTTTATTCAATCAAATACACCGTTCAAGTTGGGATAACTGGCATCAGTTAAATGAGCATTTTAAATATTATAAGGCACATACCAAGTTCGAAGACTATCATCCTGATCCTATTTATGATCTAATCTACTACGACGCTTTTGCGCCAAGCTCTCAAGAGCATTTATGGAATGTGGATATGATGTCGATTTGCTACGAAGCTCTCAAGACAGATGGATTTCTAATTACTTACTGCGCTAAAGGAAGCTTCAAAAGAGCACTCAGAGAAGTAGGTTTTGAGGTGATTGGTCTTCCTGGACCTCCCGGTAAAAGAGAAATGACTAAGGCTGTCAAAAGTTAACTATCTTTCGCATCTACTTAACTTAAATAATATCAAATCGAATTGTGATGATGAAGTTAGCGTTACACTGGAAAATCATACTGGGCATGGTACTCGGTGTGCTTGTGGGTTACATAGCTGTACAGTTTGTAGGCGGGAGTAATTTCATCACTAACTGGGTCGCACCATTTGGTTCGATTTTCATAAATGCCCTGAAGCTTATTGCAGTCCCACTTATCGTAGCTTCTCTCGTCAAAGGAATATCTGATCTACAGGATATATCGAAGCTTTCTCTTATGGGAGGGCGCACCATAGCTATCTATCTGGTAACTACATTTTTTGCGGTGACTACCGGCTTGATTATCGTCAATGTGGTTAAGCCTGGAGCGTTGATTAAGGAAGAAACGAGGCAATCACTCCTTGAGAGCTTTACTAAAGATGCAAGTGGTAAGATAGCAATGGCTACAGATCAACAGAATAGTGGACCCCTTCAGGCGTTAGTGGACTTGGTGCCAAGTAACTTATTCCATGCACTAACAGATAATGGAAGTATGCTTCAAGTGATCTTCTTTGTGATCTTCTTTAGCATTGGATTGATACTGATTGAACCTAAGAAGGCCAAACCCGTCAAGGATTTCTTTGATGCGCTTAATGAGGTGATCCTCAAGATGATAGACCTTATCATGCTGGCGGCACCGATTGGAGTGTTCGCATTAATGGCTACAATTGTAGCAGAATCGCCAGGTCCGGATATATTTAAAGCTTTAATTGGATATTCCTTTACTGTATTGCTCGGCTTATCAATACTTATATTTTTCTTCTATCCATTCTTAGTACGGACATTTACACGTCGTTCTATCGTGTCATTCTTTAAAGGGATAAGCCCAGCACAGCTTTTGGCATTTTCGACGAGTAGTAGTGCCGCTACCCTACCCGTGACGATGGAACGAGTGGAAGAACATTTAGGCGTTGATAAGGAGGTTTCAAGTTTCGTGCTTCCTATAGGTGCGACGATCAATATGGATGGCACCAGTCTATATCAAGCTATAGCAGCTGTATTTATTGCTCAAGCATATGGAATCGACCTTAGCTTAGGCGCACAATTAGGAATAGTAGCCACGGCGTCACTAGCGTCAATTGGTTCTGCTGCAGTGCCAAGTGGAGGATTAGTAATGTTAGTAATTATCCTCGGTCAAGCTGGAATACCAGAGGCAGGACTTGCATTGATATTTGCTGTAGATCGGCCACTTGATATGTGTAGAACTGTGGCAAACATCACAGGTGATGCTACAGTCTCTATGTTGGTAGGTAAATCATTAGGAAAATTAAGCGATCCCGAAGAGAAGAAATGGGACGACCACTATAAAAAATAATAGTACACAAAATGGAAGGAAAATTATTAGGGATAGGATCACGTGTAAAGCATCCTGCTTATGATGATGGTGTAATTATCGGATTGACGGCTACGTCATACAAGGTCTGCTTTGTAAAGTATGGTATAAAGAGCCTTGGTAAAGAGTATAGTAGTTGGGAGGTTATCGAAGCAGTTGATGGCGAGGCAGAATTGACTTATAACAACCTCGAGAAATCACTCATAAAGATCCTCTCCGAATGGGGAGATGTAAATAGAACTGTTGATTTGGGTGACAAGTGGATCGGCGGAACGTTGATACTGAAACCTGGTGAAGATGGGCTTAAAACTAAAGAGATTCCAATAGATACATTTTTTCATAAGATCGTAATGGTCAGAGATCGCTTAAGAGTGATGGAACAGAGAATAAACAGCAGTAAGATGACAGATGAGGAGAAAGTAAATCTTCAACAATATATCACGAGAATTTACGGTAGTTTGACCACATTTAACGTGCTTTTCCAGCATAAGGAAGATAATTTCATTGGAGAAAAATCATAGACTATGCGCACAACCATTGTAATCCTATTCAGTCTATTATTGCTCGGTTCATGTATAGAGGTAGCAGAACCATTTTCACAGATTCCTCCCGGAGTTTGGCGAGCTGAACTCGAAGTTGATGAAAACGTAATGCTTCCATTTAATTTCGAAGTTAAGTATGATGACGCTGATGATATTTCTATAGAATTGATCAATGGAGAAGAGCGGATTGAAGTGTCTGATGTCGCCTTTGGTAAGAACAAGAAACTCCTTGATACGATTAGAATGAGCTTTCCACTGATGGATAGCTATATCAGAGGGATATATAAGGAGAATGTCATTGAAGGATATTGGTCGGTAAATTATAAGGATAACTATAGGGTTCCATTCGTTGCGCACTTCGGGCAGAAGCATCGATTTACACAAACGACCAAAGCTCCTGCGATGGATGTTACCGGTAAGTGGAGAACAACCTTTGAAGTGGAAACTGAAGATCAATATCCTGCGATCGGAGAGTTTAAGGCAAATCGAAATGAGGTTTCAGGAACCTTTCTAACTGAAACTGGCGATTATAGATACCTAGATGGAGAAGTTCAAGGTGATCAATTTATGCTTTCGTGTTTTGATGGTTCGCACGCATTCCTTTTTACTGCTGATATCACCAAGAGTGAATCAATGATTGGGAAATTCTATTCTGGTTCTCACTATCAGACGAACTGGATAGCCAGTCGAGATGAAACCGCCACATTAGCAAATCCGTACGAGCTCAGTAAAGCAGTCAACGCTGATGAGCCGATCAATTTTTCCCTGCCTTCAACAAATGGTACCATCGTCAGTCTTGATGATGAAAAGTATAAAGGGAAGCCAAAGTTGATCAAGATTATGGGGACCTGGTGTCCTAATTGTCTTGATGAGTCTAAGTTCTTGCTGGACTATAAGAAACAGCATCCAGATATCGATATACCGATTATAGCGATTGCATTTGAGCGTTATCGTGATGAGCAGAAAGCTATGGAGGTGTTAGCTCAGTACAAAGATCGACTGGAGATTCCATATGATATAGTCTATGGTGGGTATTATGACAAATCTGAAGCAACTGCTAAGCTGGGATTTTTAAACAAGGTGATCTCATATCCGACTTTGATATTTGTTGATGCACACAATCAGATCACAAAGGTCCATACTGGATTTTCGGGACCTGCGACGTCTAAATATTCTGCTTTTGTAGAAGAATTTGACCGAGATATAAAGAAGCTAATTCAGTAATTATGAGTGCACAACCACATAAAATAGTTCTAATAACTGGAGCAACAGCTGGAATCGGAAATGCTACTGCTAAGGTATTTGCTAAGCATGGATTCAATTTAATCCTAACAGGTCGTCGTACCAATCGTCTTGAAGAAATAAAATCCAAACTCGAAGAGAAATATGCGATTGAAGTCAAGACACTTGTCTACGATGTTCAAGATCGAGAACAGGTTAAGAATGCCATTGAATCACTATCTGGGAAATGGAAAGAAGTAGATATTCTGATTAATAATGCAGGCTTGGCACTTGGAGCGGATGAATTTGATAAAGCATCCCTTGACGACTGGGAGATCATGATAGATACCAATGTAAAGGGGCTGCTCTACATGTCTCGGATCATTTCACCAATTATGGTAGAAAGAGGTTGTGGACACATCATAAACGTATGTAGCACGGCTGGTCATGAAGTCTACCCTACAGGCAATGTATACTGTGCCACTAAGCACGCTGTAGACGCCATTACGAAGGCGATGCGAATAGATCTCGTGTCAAAAGGCGTCAGAGTCAGTCAAGTATCTCCTGGAGCCGTAGAAGAGACTGAGTTTTCTTTAGTCCGTTATAAGGGAGACCAAGAGAAAGCTAAGATCTATGAGGATTATAATCCGCTTACTTCTAGAGATGTTGGCAAGGCGATCTATTTCATAGCATCTCAACCGAGACATGTAGCTATTCATGATCTCGTCATGACCGGAGCGCAGCAGGCAAGCGCCACTATATTTGATAAGTCTGGGAGGAGTGATCGATAGGTATGACAGGATCTTAGAAGCAATAGCAGCTACTAATCAGTTGATTCAACGTAATAAATTCATAAAGATGAGACATTAGCAACAAGGTTAAAGTTCTAAGCCGTTTCAAATCGCTTGATTCCTCCTGCTCCAAGAACTTCTCTGACCCTACCCTCTTCTAATAACAGATCAATATAGGCTATGGTCATATTGAATGCGGGCAAATGCCATCGACCTTTATATAGTGCCTGAAAGATCTCCAAGAGATTATCTGTACCTTCAGCGATGAGCTTATAGCATTCTTCTTTGCGTGAGTGAATACGCTTTACTTGCCGATCAATCTTAACCTTAGGGTCGTCAAATTCTTCGTAGTGACCAGGATATACAGTAGATATTTCTAATTCTCTGAAATATTCATAGGACTTAAGGAGGGTAAGTATACCCCGTTCTCTGACATCTGGATTATCAATCAGAGGTTCCATAACTGGAGTTGGCGTGATGTTGAGGAGCATATCCGCAGCTAAGAGTCTTTTGCTTGGTTTGTGATAGAAGCAGGATTGTGTGCTACTATGACCCGGAGCATGGTGTACCTCCCAAGCCTCACCGCCAATGTTTAGTTCCCCTTCTCCATGGTCAAAGATCTTTAGACGCTCTGCGTCAATGTTTTTCCACTGCTTTAGGATTTTGTTACTCATGTCTTTAAACATATCTAACACACCCTGGCTCAATTCCTTGGGTAGGTATTCGCTCATGGTATTAATCATGATATCTGAGCGCTTCTGCCATTTATACTCAAGATCGATTGCCCAAGGTTTGACTAGATCGGATACCCAGACTGGGCAGTCTGCAGCTTTGGCTACACGTTCTGCCATACCGATATGATCAACATGCGCATGGGTGATATAAAGATCGTCTATGTCTTTGATTCTTACGTTCTGCGCTGATAATCCCTCAATCAGAGCTTCATATGAGGCGTCCGTATCTTCCCCACAATCAACCAGTGAAGTTCTCGAACCCTGAACCAAATAACTATTAACAGAACCCATTCCAAATTCCTCTGGCAACTCAATACGTGTGATTTTGCTATCCATCCCTTCTTATTCTCTGCAAATTTCTAAGTGATATATATACGGAGACCTTGTGCCATAGTTTTACTAGCACAACGCACTGTTGAATGATAAAAAACAAAAGCACTAAAAAAGCTGACGACACTCCTAAACTGAGATCCAACATCATAGATACTCCGTATATGAGCATAAGCAAAGCAGCAAATAAAAACATCTGAATATAGTGCTGCTTCAATTGTGCCGTTACTTGTCTAAAACCCTGCTTAAATACTGAAAAACTCCAATGGCTCTGGTAGATCATAAAGTATCGAGTCTGAACCGACCAAGCAAAAAGAAACGCTAAGCCAATAAAGTAGATGATCGACAACATGGGTATCAGCCATACGATCATATATTCTGCTACCCAATGTTCCATCATATGGAAAAGATTGGACAGATATGGAAACCATATCAAGATCGTCCATGCTACACTAAGTACGAGAAAGAATATCGCCACAAAAAGAAATCGCCTATAATAACTCTTGACACCTATGCCGAAATCTTTCAGGGTATATCGTCGATGATAGATACAATACAACAAGCCACTATGTAAGAACAAGGATATCACTACATACAATAGAGCGACTATAAAAGCTACTTTAGATATCATCGCCCAATTAGATTGAGCTGCGACCTTTAAATCTTCTATGATCTGATAATTAAAGTCTGAGAGCAGCTCATGAATAGATGCGGTATGAGCTAGTGTATTGATAAAACTACCTGCCACTATAGCCACTATTATGGCGAGTATGAGCTGCACAACGTAGATGAGCCCAATGACTTTCTTGAGTTTTAGAGACTCGCGAAAAGATGATATGACGGAATCAATATTACTCACATCAACGCTGTAATCGATTGTACCATATTTTGAGTCCAGTATAGGGCTCTACTGAAATATTTTGTAACCGTCATGGAGTTTGACTCACCTGTATAACTGTTGTTGTTGAGGTTGACATCGATGAGCAATTTTTGCTCAGGATCGATGACCACAGATTCTACTGGGGAGCTGCTCTTTACTTCGATCACTTTATGGAGATCGCTCACCTCCCAAATGACATTCTCAATTGAACCATCTGTATAGGATATCTGAATCTCTACAGGAATCACAAAATCCTCTAGCTGTTGTAAGGTGATTGAGCTCAGATAATGATTGTTTTGTTTAGTTGATTCTACAGCTGTTACTGCAAAATCACATACATCTGGACGGTCTAAACCAATTTCTAACAAAGCGAACACTTGATTACGTGTAACCTTGTCCAAATGCTGTTGAGCAGTGTGCCTTACCAAGGCAACAAAATCTGACTTACGAGCATGAGTGAATTTTTGGCGATCAAAGTATGTCCTAGTTAGATCATAGAAGAGCTCATCGCCCATGACATTTTTAATGGATCTGAGGATTAGCGAGGTTTTCGCATAGATGAGACCTTTATAATCTCCGCTGATTTTCCAAGACTTTTCAGTGATAACACTCTGTCTTCGATTACGCATGCTGACATATTCATTTCGTGTTTTGTCAACATTGGACATCTTATAACCTAGCATATCTACTAGAGAGTTATTCCCTTCGCCATAGTAGGCTTCCATGATATCATCTTCAAAAAAAGTGACAAAGCCTTCATCCAACCATGGTGCCTCTTTCTCATTAGTTGCTACGACTGCCATGAAATACTGATGACAAAATTCGTGGACAATCAATGACTCCAAAGATCTTACTGCCTTAGGGAATCCGTAGAATGAACCCCCAGTAATGAAAGTGGGGTATTCCATAAATCCAGATCGCATACCTAGTGCAGGAGGATCCATTACTGTAATCTTAGGATAGGGATATGCCCCGACATGCTCATGCATGAACTCGAGACTGTTTTTAACTGCACCGACTATACGTGGCACATGGTTCTTATGATGATCAGGGTAAAAAAGCTCGATATCGATGCCATTCCAGTTGTCGGTATGAATCTCAAAATCGGGATAAGCCACCCATGCAAAGTCGATTACATCTTCTGCCCGAAACACGTGTTTTACTGTTCCATCATTATTATCTACTCGATCTACTCTACAACCGCTTCCACCGACCTGCATCTTCTGATCCGTAGTAATGCTCATGTCATAGGTGCCGAACTCTCCATAGAACTCCATGTGCTGGAGGAACTGGTGGCAGTTCCAGCCCCATATGCCTTCCTCATTAGCTTCGAAAACTCCTAATTTGGGATAACAATGGACAAAGAATTGAAAGTCATTTTCGGCATAACCCACTCGGGCGATAGTTCTTGGCAGCTTCGACACAAACTCAGTATTGAGTATTAAGGTATCGCCAGGGGCAATATCGTAAATCAAGTCAATTCTGATAACAGATTCATCTTGCTCATTACCATCCAGTTTTTGGATATACTTTCTACTTAATTCTTTATCAGATCCAAGAGTTTTAACGGAGTTGAGTGTGATATATCCCCAGTCTTCCTTGGGGCGATCGGATATATCTTGACCCATGACATTAGCTCTAGTGTTGCGCAGATAACTACTATTATAATCTTTAAATGCGTTGAGATACATATACATCTCTACATGATTTACTGAGTCTGGACTATTGTTGATCCACTCTATAGTCTGAGTCCCTGTTATTAGTTTTTCATTGTGATTAAGAACCACCTCCATCTGATAGTTAGCCAGGCGCTCAGACAATACTTGATTTTGAGGAAACTCACATAGATTTTGTGCGCTTATGAGACAGCACGAAAGGACTGTATATATTACTAAGAGTAGTCTTTGCACTAGGATGTGTTAGGATGCGAAAGTTATGATTATAGCCCTAAACTTTACGATAGTTGATCCACATATCTTTCATCCAGAGTGAATTGATCAGGATTCTTTGGAGTAATGGTGCGATAAAACTCAGATATCGTAACCATGTCTTGGTCTACATCTCCAGTGGGATGCAGTGCTTCGAAGTGAATTCCCGCTACTTTCCGCTTATAATCAACATAGCCAAATACCATAGGCACCTTGGCTTGCATAGCCAAATGATAAAATCCTGATTTCCATTTGGTCGTTCGTCTACGGGTCCCTTCAGGAGCAATTACCAATGCGATACGATCCATCTTAGAAAAGAAATCGGCCATCTGATCCACTTGGCTGGGGGCATTAGCACGATCTTTCTTGGGGGCTCTATTGATACCTAAACCACCCAGTGGCTTGACAATCAAGCTAAATGGAAACTTCGTCCAGTCGTCTTTTATAGCAACCTTCATCGGCACCTCTAAAACCCAGAAACCTACAATGACAAAGAAAAAATCCCAGTTAGTCGTATGAGGAGCGGCGAGACATACAGCACGCTGAGCTTCTGGCGGAAGATGCTCGTCTACATTCCAACCGATTATCCAAAAGATAAGTCTACCAATGGCCTTTTTCATGAACCACAAAGATGGGAGAATTATTAAGCTTCTGCCATCTCTTTTAGTGCCACTACAAAGGCATCAAGCTCTTCTATCGTTGTATACACATTTGGTGTAATGCGACAACCTTCTACTGGTGGGCTATCAATTCCAACCGTCCATATCTGATATTCAGCTAGCAATTTCTTAGCCATCTCTTTAGGCTTTATGCCTGTGATACCGACATTTGCTATACCGCAGGATCGATGTTGATCAACTGGTGTATTTACAATAATGCCTGGATGATTTCTCACTTGATCTGTCCAATAGCGCTGTAGATATCTCAGTCGTGCTTCTTTTCGTTTTAAGCCCATTTTCTCCAGATAATCTATAGAGTCATTGATGACCAGATCGGTATATACAGGATGTGTGCCCGTATGATTGAGCTTTTTGATGTCATCATCATCTTTACCATACTCAGCGAAGATGGGCCATAAATTTTGAGCCTTTCCTTTCTTCACATACAACAGGCCTGCACCTAATGGCACACTGAGCCACTTATGAAGGCTTGATCCATAATAGTCGCAGTCCAGATCGTTTATATCGAAGTCTACATGTCCTATGACATGTGCCCCATCAACCATGACCTCCACCCCATGTGCATGAGCCATATCACATATCTTTCTAACTGGCATTATGTGACCAGTGATGTTGATCATGTGGCATACCATAAGTAGCTTAGTCTTAGGAGTAATAGCCGACTCATAAAGCGAAACGATCTCGTCATCATTGTTCGGATGATTAGGTATGTTGATAATCCTGCTTTTTATACCATAGCGTTGCTCCATCAGTTTGAACTGGTTACGCATAGCACCATAGTCTTGCTGTGCATATACTGCCTCATCATCTTCCTGCCATTGGTAACCGCTGATGATCGTATCTAGGGATTCAGTAGTATTTCGAGTAATAACCACTTCATCATCATTGGCGCCAATCAACTTGGCCAAACGAGAAGCGGCCTTGTCTTTATTTTCCCATTGTACTGTGCGCATATAGTAAGAAGCTTCATAATTGACTTCTCCCATGAGCTGCTGATAGCGCTCCATAGTGTATTGCGGAGTCATACAATAGTAGCCGTTCTCCAGATTGATATACTCAGGCTTCAGTTTATAACCACTTCTGATTGTCTCCCAGTATGCTTCATTACGAGCTACTTCAATTGGATGAGTACCGTCCAAGATGAGATTCCATTGATCCATTTGATCAAAAAGTGAGGGCGCCACAGTTGCCGCAGTAAATGCCTTAAGAAAAGTTCTTTTTTTCATATCACACACATTAGAATCATTAAGATAAAAAGACTAAACCGAATTGTACTTTTAAGGGCTAATTGATCTGGCGGGCCTAAAGCGAGTTAAATTTTAACAAGACACCCTCGATTGATCTCGGATACATTCTTACATCCTGACAGAGCCATAGTCAATTCAAAATCTGCTTGCAACTGGCGGATAACCTCAGTTACTTTTTGGATGACATCAGTTCGATTTCCTTGTCGAGCGCATTTATATCATTCGTTCTAAAGAATTCAAGACCATCTTGAAACAGGATGTATGTTGGGTATATAAACACATCTAAGAGCGATGGCAGACCTAATTTGTCTGAGAGGTTATAGGTGAGATGCGGCCATGACATTCCAGATTTTTCCTTAACAGCTAGGAGATACTCTCGATCGATGTCATATTCAGCTGCTACGCCAAGAATCCTGAGATCTAAAGATTCATAATGATTAGCTATCTCTACAAGCTGAGGATAACCAGCTTTGCAAGCTCCACACCATGTTCCCCAAAAATGGAGTAGTACCATTCCAGTATCTACCTTGAAGGTCTGAGGTTGATCAATGTAAATAGTATTTCCTTTAAATGAGCTATACTGTTTTGCCTTGGGCTTAGGTAACTCAATTGGCAAAGGACTTTTCTTAAGATATGCTTGAGTGCCCAGTGTATTCAAAGACACCTCAAATGCCTGATCATTAACAATTAACAAGTCTTGAGGAACAGAATATACCTTATATGGAGAGTGA
>CAZDHV010000002.1:42763-55670 GCA_964505335.1 uncultured Saprospiraceae bacterium
ATCATTAACAATTAACAAGTCTTGAGGAACAGAATATACCTTATATGGAGAGTGACTCTGGTCTTCATTTGGAGCGTTAATTATTTTCATTTGTGTATCTCCTACTTTATAACTCCTATTTATAAAGTAAGGCTGAAAAGCAAGTTGATACAACTGATCATCAATTTCAACTTCTCCATACCGATGGTCTATGTCGAGCATTGAGTACGTAAATGGAAAATATTCATCTGCCAACAAAGTACGTATAGCCGGATTGGGAAACACTATGAAATTAGGCGTGATTTCTACATTATGCTCCATACTCACTACACTCCCATTTAAAATTATCCTTTTAGAAATCTTCAGCTCATTGTTCGGAACTCGATCCATCCATGTCAATGTATCGACTATATACTTCTCAGGTGTTCTGCCGTTTTGGGCATAGTCTAAATATTCATCTTCGTCATACTCCATAACGAAGACTTTATCATCACTTAGATCTCCGTTAAAGTTCGCATCGATGATAACGTACTTCTCATCATTCTCGCCAAATCCACTAAGAGAAAGCAGGCTATCTTGTTTTTGATCAGTGAGTTCATCAGATAAAAATGGAGTTTCAAAGATTTTATAGCTAATCAGATATTCAGGTATTCCTTCGGGGATTTTGTTTGAGGCTCTATCATTGCTCATGATTAGCCTATTCCTAATGGGGTATGCTCCTGACCTGTTTTCTAGATCAATTGTAATTGTTTGCGAGCAGATATCAATTGAAAGAAGCAGACTTATAGCTGTTAGTAATATTGATTTATGCATACGACTTACATGAACGCATTTATAGTCGTGATTAGTCTACCTACTTGCTCCGCTAAAGGTGCTGTTATATTATTCTGATCATTCATCAAGCATTATTCGCCAGATTATACCGTTCTATGGGGTCAGTAGAAAAACTAAAAAACCATTTCTTTTCCTGCTGTTGATGTGGCGCGCCTAAATCGAGTTAAACTTTAACAAGACACGATCGATTGATCTCAGATACATTCTTACATCCTGACAGAGCCATGGTCAATTCAAAATCTGCTTGCAACTGGCGGATCACTTCAGTTACTCCATCGGCACCAGCCAGCGTAAGTCCGAAGATATGAGGTCGACCAAGTCCTACAGCATCCGCACCAAGAGCCAGTGCCTTAAAGACATCCGCTCCGCCTCTAATGCCCGAATCCATAAGTATGGGGATCTGTCCTTTGACGGCTTTTACAATTTTAGGTAGTGCAGCTATAGAAGAAATAGAACCATCTACTTGTCGACCGCCATGATTAGAAACAAGGATGCCATCCATACCGTATTTCACTGCCAACTTAGCATCGTCTTTATGCAGTATTCCCTTGAGTATGATAGGTAGTGAGGTCTGATCTCTTAGGAATGCCAAGTCATCCCATGTTGTGGCTGAATTATTATAAATCTTAGTAAACATGATGGCACAGGTCTGACCAAATAGGTCCTTGTATTCTGGAGATTTCTGATCCAATTCTGGATGTTCTTGTGCCATCTCCTGTTCCACCAAATCTCTAAAGACAGGATCTGAAGTGTACTGCGCTATTCCTTTACCCAGTAAAAAAGGCAAATACGCTATATCCATATCACCAGTGCGCCATCCTAATAAAGTAGTATCTAAGGTTAGAACTATTCCTTTGGAACCACATGCCTCTGCTCGCTTCACAAAACTGGAAACTAAAGCTCTTGACTTAGACCAATACAACTGAAAGAAGTGAGGGGTCTCCCCCATCGCAGCTGCACAGGTCTCCATGGGAAATGAACCTTGATTAGAAAAAATATAAGGAATTCCTGTAGGTGCTGCTCCTTTGGCAATGGCCAAGTCCCCCTCGGAATGTACCATCTCCGCTACTCCGACTGGACATAAGAAAAACGGTGCCGTCATATCAACTCCAAGTACAGACGTGCTCGTATCTCTGACTTCCACATTTTTTAGCATCCGAGGGACGATGCGATACTTATTAAAGTCATTACGATTGTTGTCAACAGTATGGCTCAGGCCAGCACCACCATGGATATAGGATCGTGCTCCCTCTTCCATTTTAGCATAGGCTTCTTCTTCCATTTTCTTCCATAATGGAGACAGCAGTGGGCGTTTCCCCTGGAGGCCCTCTCCATAGGTTTTCATTTGGTAATCTTGCGCTGTAAATTTTTCCATGGTTATACTTTTAGTAAAGCTTAGATCCGATATTACGACATCATAAGTTAAATGAGTAGAATTAGGTAGACACTAATTAGGTCTATAGGAGACTCCATCCTCTCCTATATAATACTGATTCTCTCTATCGTCAGTATTAAGGAAATAATAGTTCTTTTTTCTATCATCTTTACACCATGTCTCAGTCATGTAGTCGATATCACTGGTATAACTTACTTCAGTGATCATCATATCCGTTGGGGCTATTTGCCAAGACAAACTCTGATTATTAAAAATTCCATATTGATCATTATTTAGACGGATTGATACAAATTTATGCCGACTATAATACCCAGACTTTTTGTCATTCAGAAAAGAAAAGAATCTCTCCTCACCGCTTAAACTGACAAATCCACGCTGTCTATCCTTATTAGTATAAGTAAACCAGAGTTCTTCTCTACCATGAGAATCAATTTCTCTTAATTCTGTAAATCTGAATGTACCTCCACAATATACTCGACCACGAGTATCAACAACACTTCTTAAATTGTCTTTATCGGCATAGGCAAAATTGTTGCCTGCATGCTCAAACAATCCGAATAGGATTTTCTCATGTCGACATCCTTCAGATTCTCCAAATGTGAAATCATCATAAATAGTCGAAACATATATAGTATCTCCTTCAATGCGAAAACCTCCTGTAGTATTAGACTTATCTGCCAAATAAGAAACACAACTTGTTTCTTTTGAGCCAGAAGTAGAACTAGAGCGTTTCACAGGTCCTGTTGGTCTTATTACATAGGGTTTCACTTCTCCAGATGGATAGATAATGATAGTGCTTCTATTAGGCAATTTGGCTTTTAGATTAACTCCTGCAAATGATGCACTATTAAACAAGGGTTCGACAATAGTATTTCTTGTGGATTTATCCAGATATCCCCACAATCCATTTTTCTGATATGGTACCAGGTCATGAATATCCACATTTGCAATTCCAGATAGTTTTTGCTCCAATTCATCGAAAACATTCTCATACGCCTCAATCACTGCCTCCTTTTCTGGTCTATCCACGAAATTCTCAAAAGATGAATCATCAAAGATTTCGATCAAATCAACGTGTCCCATGGAAATAGCCTTCTTTAGTAGTCGCTCAGTGGCAGTATAGTTTTTACTTAGTGCTGCACATTCAGCCGCATCTATAAGTTCTTTCTTATTTAACCCTTCTATTTTATCGTAGGCCTGATATAATTCGAGGCAGGCAGCATAATTCTTATCTCTTTTGTCTTGCTTTGCGTCACCCAACATTTGACGAGGGAATTCAGGTATTATCGCCTTTTTAACCCAATTAGATCTTGTGTTTTTAGCAAGTATATTCTCTGAACAAGATATGCTCTTTATACGCATAGAATCATTGGCTAAGAAGACAGTATCAACTAGTGAAGAATGGCACCATATCTCCTCAAGATTAACTGCGCCACTTGCGTCAATCAACTTCAACTCTGCCATACTACTTACGCCAAGCGTCTTCAGGTAAGGGTGATTTAGCAGCTCGATATGATTGATTTGATTTCCTGAACACAACAATCTTTCGAGATTAGACATATGAGAGGCATCAAGAGATGTAATCTGATTTTTAGAACAATCTAACTTTTTAATTTCTGGGTTATTAGATAGCTCTATACTATTAAGCATATTATCACTGCAATCGAGTTCAACTAGATGCTTAAATGTTGAGACATATAGACTTGAGAGTTTTGCTGAGTTACATTTAAGAGTCAACAGATTAGGCAAATTACCAAGAGCCAGCTCTGATAGCCCATTATTATCAGATATATCAATGATCTTACAATTTGGCAAATTGGAGAATTCGGCTTCAGTCAAGAGCTTATTATCCGTACATATAACAGATTCAAGATTGTCTAGATTTGATAAGTTCAAAGTAGGATAATGACAGTGTTCGGATGAGTAGTACCATAGTTTAGGAGCACCACTTATATCAAACTTGGCCTCTTGATCAGAATTATTCCATGTTAATTTCTCTAATAAGGGGGTATCTGATATACTCAAGTCCTTTAGTTTATACCCTCCCGAGATATTTGCATTCTTTAAGTTAGCCAACTTATCTAAGCGTACACTTTTAAGTCTTGAGCCATATCTTATGCTCAGATCTTGAAGATTTGGAAGATCCTCTAATTCTATTGATTCATTCGTGATTTGGACTAACTCCAAGAATCTCAAATTATCCAAATTCTCTATCTCTACAGTAACCGCACTGCCTGAGGCAGATATGTAACTGATGTTAGGATTGTCCATCAATCGAAAATGAGAGGTATTCAGGTTACTTATAGAAAAGCTATCGAGTTGGGGGAGATGAGCTATTGAAACGGTGTCAATATTACTATCCGAGATAGACAAGTATCTGAGGTTAGTTAATTCTGAGAGGCTGCTCAGATTGGTAATTTCTGGCGATTCGTCCAATTTCAAAGGAGATAGGGATTCGCCTTCTGGGTTCCTAGATAGCTCAATGAGTCTTGTAAAGGCTTCAATACTATAGGTCTTTTTTAACTCAAGATGCTTGAGGAGATCTGTTTCACTCTTCTGCAGTTTATTGTCTCTATTAAGATCAAGCTTAGAATCTAGTTTGTCATTTCCATCAGTATCTACTAATACATAGTTAAGGAGATAATTCTTAAGCTCTTGGTTGTCCTCAAACATCACCTTACCATTTGACTCTAATCCATAAGGCTGGTACATGATAATCTTAAAGTAGCAACTCAATCTCGTTTTTATCTCAGCGACTCCGGCCATATTCGAACGTGAGACTGCACTTAGATAACCATAAAGATACCTTTGATTGAGATAAGACGATGTGTTCAGTATCAGTTCCTCATCTTTTACAGAGGTAGAATCACTATAAAACTTTATATCTTCATAGGTGAAATCTTCATCACCTCTTAAAGATGAAGCCCAAATAGAACCTAAGGTAGAACTCTTGTTAAAAGAGCGATACTTCTGCTCGGTTATTTGGAATTGCATTTTATTGAAGAGTGTTCCAATACTTAATACAAGTGTATCTCCATATGTCTGGGCATCGGCATATAGAAAATTCTTCTTCTCATTAGTTTTTACTTTTTCATTTATCTTTTCAATTATAGCGTTGATAAAAACAAGAGAGTCCTGCCTAGTATCTGGAAAACGAGAATCTGTCTCATAATACTTTAAGAGAAGTGCCGTATCTATTTGTACTATTTCAGCTTTTGTATCGACCAGAAGTGCAGCGCCCTTTCCATCACTACTTAAGAAGTCATAACTCTCAGTATCCAAACCCGTTTCACTTCTTATGTTAGAACGTTGACGATCGGTAAGGGATTTATAAATTGAGTTATACTCATCTTCAACGCTTTCATCAAATGATAATTGACCGAAAGCAGTGATTGGAAAGAAAAGAGCAACTATTAATCCGTATTTGATGTATTTCATAATCGTCATCTTGACAGGTTTGTAGAACTGTTTCCCAATATATCTTTTAGTCCACTCAATCTTAATGTAATTTGAGACTATCTGCTTTGCTCTTGAGCTAAATAGTGTCGAAGACTGATCAACAACTCAATGCCTTGATTTACAATATCGAGCATGACCATTCTACCATCGTAAAGGTATTTTCAACCATTGGTGAGATCGCTTTAAAAGTAGTGCCTAAAGGAGAAAAACATTGGAATAGTTCATGGAGAGACTAACAATTAACCACCACGCTTCCCCACAGTCTACTACTCTCTAATACACATCCCTTCATAGCACGAGTTTCGTCTGAAATGGTAGTTATTTTATACGTTTCAGACGAAACTCATGCAAATATGTCATTTATAAAAATGCACGAGTTTCGTCTGAAATGTGTTATTTTTAGGTACTTTCAGACGAAACTCGTGCAATAAAAATAATGAAATTAGTAGGGAGAGAAAAAGAACAAGACATCCTGCAGCAGGCTATAGCAAGTGAGTCATCTCAGCTAATCGCTGTCTATGGAAGGAGAAGAGTTGGGAAAACCTACCTTATTGAAAACACACTATCCAGAGAGATTATTTTTGACGCAACTGGAATCAAAGAGGCCAGCATACGTACACAAATCAGCAACTTCCAAGCTCAAATTATCAAACGATCTAAAAAACTCAGCAAATCCCCGACCCCACAAAATTGGTTTGAAGCATTCCAATTACTCCAAAAGTACATCGAGGCTAAAGGTGGAAAGAAGAAGGTAATTTATATAGATGAGTTCCCTTGGTTCTGTGGTCAACGGTCAGAATTTCTTCCGGTATTCGAACACTTTTGGAATAACTTCTGTGCCAAGAGAAATGATCTGGTCGTCATCGTCTGTGGAAGTGCAGCCTCATTCATGGTTAATAAAGTCATCAACAATAAAGATGGCTTACATGGTCGAATATCAACGATCATAAGATTGATGCCGTTTAACCTATATGAGACTAAAGCCTACCTGAAATACAAAAAGATCAACTGGGATCACTACGACATAGTACAGTGCTATATGATACTCGGTGGAATACCGCATTATCTTAACCAACTCGATAAGCGATATACACTCCCACAAAACATTGATAGGCTTTGCTTTGAAGAAGGAGGACAGCTTACCAACGAGTATGACCAAGTGCTCATATCCTTATTCACTAACTCGGCCCTCCACAAAGGTATTATCACAGAATTAGCCAAGAAAAGGAAAGGACTATCGAGAAAGGTACTCAACAGTAACCTGAACAAAGGAAACAACAAAGCTTTCACAAAAGCACTAGAGGAACTAGAAGAATCTGGATTCATCATAGAGTCCCCTTCTTTTGAGCAGAAGAGAACCAAGACCCTCTTTAGATTGAATGATGAGTTTTGCTTTTTCTACCTGAAGTACATCGATCAAAACAAAGGTCAAGGCCAGGGCACTTGGCTTCATTTATACAGCTCTCGCTCCTTTGATTCGTGGTCAGGATTTGCGTTTGAGATGTTATGTATGAAACACACCCCACAAATCAAAAAGGCATTAGGAATCTCTAAAGTCAGAACGACTACCCACAGTTGGACCTCAAAGGAGGCACAGAGAAACAGTCAGAAATCCGGTGCTCAAATTGATATGCTATTGAAACGGCAAGACAGACGGATAGATATAATCGAAATGAAATTCTACAACAAGCCATACACCATAACCAAAAGTTATAGAGAACGCATGATTAATAAAAGAGACGTCTTTGAGGAAGAGGTGAATCCTGATGAAGCACTGGCACTCATCATGCTTACGCCAAAAGGCATCAACAAAAATGTACACAGTAATATTCTGACAGATCAATTGACTATGGACATTCTGTTTGAGCGAGACTGAAAAGTTTTAATAGACCTATTGCATTAAGTCACCCGTTCTTACGAGCACTGACGTACTCGACTCCGGGAGATCAGTCAGTTCACCAATCAGATGTTTGAAACCTATTTTCCTCAATATCAACTATGAAGGTCTTACGGTCGTCCCCTCCCTACCTATGACCAAACTATGCTGATCTGGATTGACTTACTATTACGCTTCTTTCTTGTCGACCCCGCCAAAGGCGGACAGGCTCCGTGGAGACATCTTCAGATTTGTGGTAATGTGACTGAAGATCTTTCGATAGGGCTACCCATGACAAAGATTAAAAGATGAATATAAATCAACAGGCACCATAAGATTTTCTCCATGCTCCAAACTTCATAGTGCATTATACCACCCCTTCAGGGTTCGTTATATGTCTATATATGTGACTAGTATAATGTCATCCCTTCGGGATTATTCCCACAAGCTCATTTGCTTTGCGGTTTCTGCGGCTTTGCGCGCAATAATCTACTACGGAATTATTTAAAATGAGATGGAGATGAATTTAAAAGCCTGAAGGGCTGATACTATAATAGATTGAAGCAATCATAGAATTTCGAACCCTGAATGGGTGACATAATACTACGCTCTTAAGTGGATGATCGACTGATTCCTTAGGATAGATGTCTGGGAGACATCTAAAGGAGTGAACCACGCAGTGGATGGGCAGCCAACAGCCTTAGTAGAATCAACAGACTGATCATATTGGCTCCGCTACACATCACAAGACTCAATCTGAGCGACTATTGACTAACACTTCGACGTTATGTTACAAGCCCCTTTTGTCATCTAATATTTTTTGCAAATGCACATTTGTGAGATCTCGAGATGAAAAAGAAAGTTAGATCAACAAAGTGAAACCTACTCAGCCTGTGCAAGATATCCTAAGCGTACATAATACCCCGCAAACAAAAAGCTCGACACTGCGAACTCACTAAGGCTTGATAACCTTCTTAAGCAGTATTTCTTGACCTGATTGTACCCGTATTAAGTATTGGCCAGGCACCCATGTTTCAGATGAAATGGTTACTCGACTATCCAATGTCTGTTCCATAATCTTCTGACCACCCATGTCAAAGATTTCTATGAGGCCATCTCTCAACTCAGACTCAGACAGATCTATGACAAACTCATCGGTAATAGGATTAGGATATACCGTCAGTCCTGACGCCGCTGCTATCTCTTCTGTGTTAGTACTTAAGTCTCGAGTACCATCTCCCATAAAAATGCCCCAATCAGCGCCCTCAGTAAAAATAAATACGTCACCTGATGCCGTGATTTTATCCGCTGCGACCTCTGTGATTGCTAAGATCAACTCGCCGTTATTCACCACATTGAAGATTAGCTCATCATCTTCTAGTGAGTAGCTTGGAAAGCCAAACACATTATTTTCGAATATGCTGGTCACATCGCCAGTTTCTCTATCCAATGCCAAGACATTAAATGTTGTCTCATCGCTTATAGGGTCTATCTCTCTAAAATCGAATGCGATAATATTAGGGCTGTTTTTCGCAAAGGTGGGGTTACCTATGCTCACCTCTTCAGGAAGCCCTGTAAATAGCTTGAAGATGTTGCCATCACCGAATTGCTGAGTATCATTATTAAAGATGTTGATGATGCCTATATCCCAATAACTCAATTCGTCAAAGATTCCATCCAATACATTGAAGGCATCATAAATCAAGTTCTCCCCTGTAAAGTCAAACTCCATCACATCAGCATACTGTACGCCTGTCGTAGAGGAGTTATCTTCCGAAAAAGTCGGATTGAACAATTCAAACTCCTGTAATCTCTGACCCGGCAAGTCGAATATTACAATTATATTTTCAAACTCTCCGGCAGCCAAGTCTCCTGTGACCGCTGCGATCTTAGTAGCATCCTTAGAGATCACGGCATTCCTCCATACGGGATTCTCACTTACTAAAAACTCATCAACGATCTGTCCTCCTGCGGCCCAGTCAATTTCTACAGCTTGTATCTGATTGTTATCATTGACGAATATCACAAACTGCCCATTATCTGTAGCACTGGGCCTGCTAATGTGCGAAGTAGTACTTATTGCTCCCAACAGATTAGACGTTTCTCCTAAGCTCACGTTGATCTGATCCAATCCTTCTCTTGACCACACGACATACTCATTACCCGGGTTAACATCTAAATCCTCGATTTCTCCAGTAACCTCATCAGCTGTGATACCTACTGCGTCAAAGGCTCGTTCTGCTGCCTGTGCTACAGTTGTACCAAAATCATCTTGTGCGACTTGTACTATAGCTACTCTCATATCAGAAAAATTGGAACCTGATCTCAAGAATGATGTTAGCGCTCTATACCATATCTGCTCTGCTATAGAAGCTCGCTCGCCGTTGTCAGCACCGAAGCTTTCATCAGTCACAAAATTGAAAAATGCCTTATTAGGAATGCCACTATTGATATGCACTCCACCATTGTCATCCGAACCAAAAAATTGATCCGCTACATTGTCAGGTTGATAACCAGGGTCCCCTAATCTTGTTCCTCCATTATTGGGATTACCCATATCTCGGAGTGAGCCTGTCGGAAAAATAGATGGATTACTGATATCCTCACCGATCCTAAAATCTTCTCGTTCGATCAATGTGCCAAACACATCGGCATAATGCTCATTGAGCGCTCCTGATTCGTTCTGATAGATCAGATTAGCAGTAGTCTGGATAACACCATGTGCCATCTCGTGACCAGCGACATCCAGCGCTCTCGCCAAAGGAGAGTTGAAGGCTTGATCACCATTACCATAGAAGATGAACTCACCATTCCAGTAGGCATTATCCATTCTTGAGCCGTCATCTTCAGTGACGTTGATGAAAGAAACGATGTTAGTGCCATTGCCTGTGATCGATTGTCTGCCAAATACATTTCTAAAGTACTCATAGGCTTGTCCGGCGTTGTAATGAGCTGATACTGCTACGGGGTCATTCCAATCATTCAAGGTATTGTTTGAGCTCACTTCGTAGTCAAAGTTCCTGTTTTCTGGGCTGGTGTTGCCAGCATCAAGAGTCAGTATGACCCCATTGAGCAATTGATCCGTATTATCACATGTGGTCTCGAGACCGCGAAACATGTCTCTTGAGGCATCTACCATAAAGAACCCTGAGCCACACTCATAGGTATTGATATTACGCTGCTCCCCGAATAGATCTCCAGATACACTATTAGCTCGACCTATGAATGCACCTGCATGAGGCTGCTCCCCTTCATGCTTCTCCCCTCTATGCTTTGTACCACTGTGATTATGTCCATGAATCTTACATAGCGTATCGAACTCCTTAATGACTGCTCCAGAATGCGCATCTATGAGCATCGTCTTCTTACTGCCGAGGTTGGGATAGATATCCACTTGATAGATGAGATGTGTCTGATCATCATGAGCATACAGCTTGAGCGTAGATTCTATCTGCTCATGCGTCATTAATCCTTCTATAGATGCTGGAAAGGGAATGTAATTAGGCGTAAGCTTAACAGCTAGCTTATGGACGTCTGTCACTGTCAAATCTGGTGTCGTTTTGACTTCTCTGTCGATCATAATAGGTGTGCCCTGTATGAGATAGATTTCCTGTTCTGAATTTTCATGAATGATCATGTCGCCGCCATATATAGCGACCCCATCAACATATTGCTGTAATCTCGTGTGTGTAAAGCCTTTAGGATCAGATTCCGAATTCATGACCTGGATCTCAGCGTCAGGATCCTCGATCTGAAAGAGGTTCTTGATCTGCCCTACATAACTATTAATTCTCGACTTGTGGCTCTTGTGTTGACTTACGCCCTCTATGATTCCTTTTATCGCAATGAGTTGACCTTGATCATCGTAGACCGCATCCAAGTCGTTTTGCCACATTGCTTTTTGTAAGGCAAAAGAATGCTGTTTCACATTGGCAGGTCTTGTAATCGACTTCTGAGTAGCGCTCTCGTATCTGCTGAATTTCTGATATGCTTCCTCTTTTATTGTTACTTCGGCTTTACCGACAGGCTTACCGGGTTTCATCAATTCAATTTTCTGCTGAGCATAAGATTGAACTACAACTAAGAGTGCAATGGGTAAAACAAATAGTATCTTCTTTAAAATCATTTGTTGTTATCTTTTCTGTTGTTCTTGACTAGCTGGTTGAGCATTTTGTAAAGTTGCTTTAAATCTTCTGGGACGTCATCAGGGTTTCTACCCCAAGTAACTCGATGACTGTTTGACGAAGTCTCATAGCCTAAGTATCGGTAATGATTCCCTGGATTGTTGATCTCTAACGACCCAAAGTTCATCGATTCAATCATGTCGAAGTATGGCTTCGCCTCTTCTTCCTTTCCTTTTGCGATGCGCTGCCACTCCCCATCAATGGAAGCTTTATTGTAGAGATCTCCGTCCGTCGTAATACAGTAGTCTTTAGTCATACCAGTAAATCCCCCTCCAGAGCCGAAAAATATGATTGGCTTATCATATTGTTCTGGGTCTAGCTTCTGACTGCGACAAGCGAGCGCCACTAATGCAAAAAGGAGTAGGAAAGCTATATACTTCATGAAGTTGTGAGTCAGGTATGTACATAAAGATATACGAGCTTAACAACTGTCACCCGTACACTTTAAGAAAAAATGTAATAAATAGTCTTAGAAAGGCAGATTTGTCACATCCACATTACCACCCGATAGAATTACCCCGACTTTCTTTGCCTTAAACATCGATTTATTGCGCAGCAGCCCTGCTATGGGAACAGCACATGACGGTTCGATGATGATCTTCATGCGTTCATAGACATCTCGTAGTGCGGCAATAATCTCATTCTCCGAGACCAGTAAGATCTGATCTATGTGCTCTTGTATTATTGGAAAGTTGATATCCCCCAAGAAGGTTCTTAACCCATCGGCAATAGTGGAAGACTCATCATTGTGGTTCAACATGATCTCGCCAGCCTGGAGTGATCGATAGGCATCATCGACATTCTCAGGCTCCACGCCTACAGCCTTGGCGTGATCACTCAGGTGGTGACAGACCAGACATGTTCCTGCGATCAATCCCCCACCTCCTACAGGGGTTAAGATGTAATCAAGATCTGGATACTCCTCCAGTAATTCTATTGCCGCAGTACCCTGGCCGATAATCACATCGAGGTCATTGGATGGGTGTAGGAACGTTGCTTCCTTCTCCTGGCGGATCTGTTCTGCAGTTCGCTCTCTGGCAATGGCTGTAGATTCACATTCGATCACAATACCTCCATATCCTCTGACTGCTTCTTTTTTGACTATAGGAGCATTCTCAGGCATGACGATATAGGCGGTTACTCCCATACGTGCCGCAGAGAGTGCTACGGCCTGCGCAA
>CAZDHV010000003.1:0-10418 GCA_964505335.1 uncultured Saprospiraceae bacterium
CCATATCCCGCAAATACGTTTTGATCATATCTGAATACATTAGATTGATTGGCATCAAGGACGGCCTCGCCATTAACGATATCTGAAAATTTCGAATCACTGGTTATATCTCTAATTACCGTCTTAGCGCCTGTCTCTAACTTGAAAGATTTAGGCAGCGGGTGCGTGTAATCTACTTGTAAGGTGTTTTCCCAGTTGTCCCCATCATTAAAGATATTTTGGATTCTATCAAACTCGGCAAAAGAGCCCGTGCTGACAATATCGTTTTCTGTATCCTGATCTCCTTTGGACAATTGATAGGCTATGACCAATTCACGCCCTTCATCCTCTTCAAACTTCTTAGTATAGTCAGTATTCCAGTCAAAGCCGCTAAAGAGGTTATCTCCTACATTAGCATTATTGAATGAAAACAAAGTCGCTCCTGTAGCATCTCGCTGTGTTCCTTCAAAATTACCATCTGTATCAAATCCAAATCCCCTAAGCGTGAAAGAGCTGTTAATCGCATTATATGCATTGAAGTCATAAAAGGCACTAGCAGTGCTATTGAATCCCAGACGTGAGGTGTTTTGAAGACCTGATTGATTGAGCGTGGTCTCAACACCTCCGACTGTAGTAACACGATTTAATTCAAACGTTCCATCAACAGGATGCGAGTAAAATACCGATCCACTAATCGTTGAACCAAATCGCCCCTTGCCCACATTTAGATTACCGGACACGTTGCTCTGACGATTACCTACGGCACCATTAAATGATCCAGCCACTCCTTCTACACTTCCTTTCTGAGTGACGATGTTAATAATACCTGCGCTACCCTCTCCATCATATTTAGCTCCAGGAGAAGTGATTACTTCAACTCGCTTAATCTGATCTGCTGGGAAGAGCTTAAGCGCATCGGCAACATTAGAAGAAAACATGCCGGATGGCTTCCCATTGATGAGTATTCGGACATTTTGAGAACCACGTATGGACACGTTACCTTCTGGATCAACAGACAGATTAGGAACCTTACGTAGGACATCCGTAGCGTCCCCTCCTGCTACGGAGCTATCATCCTCAGCATTGAATACGATACGATCTATCTTATTCTCAAATAAGGCTCGCTTCTCCGTAATCTGAACTTCATCAAGGAGGTAATCTGTCGATCCCAGTTGTATGGTACCGATGCCATAATCTGGTTTCTTCTTAGTAGTCTCTATGTTGCCTATCGTCTTAGTCGTGTATCCAAGAAATGACACCTCTATATCGTACTTACCTGGTGAAATCTCAGTAAAGCTAAAGTCTCCATCATCTTCGCTTAGTGTACCATTGATGATCTTTTCTTTGCCGGCTCGCCTCAAGGATACCGTAGCAAATCCGACGGATTGTCCTGTTAATGAGTCGACTACAGAGCCTGTGATCTTTCCTTTAATCTTGGGTCCTCCGCCACCTCCGAAGCCACCAAACTGAGCTGATAAAAATGTTGCCGAAAATGACAGAAGGGTAATGAGTAGATATTTTTTCATATTGTGATTGTTAAGCTATAAATCCAATGATTATCAATAATTACAGATGGTTTTGAATTTATATACTATGTAAGGCGACTTTATATAAGATGCATCTTTATTAGATGAACCCACTGCTTTTCATCGATTAAAGCACCTCTTTATAAAGCTAAATATTTCTCGCTTCAACTGTTGAGCCAATAGGTCACTTTAAGCACGATCGATCTATTTCTGAGATCAAAGGTAAAACGATCACTTGGGTCGCCAGGATTGCCCGTGAAATAATTATCCGTATAAACTAGGAACAAATCAGATACTGGAGCAAATCTCCATTGCACCCTAGAGTTGATATTGGTATTCTGAGATTGTGTGTTGTACTGCAGGAAGGTGGTAAAAAACAGCTCCTTAGAAAAAGTATAATCAATCCTCGGACCAATAAGGAAAGTGCTTCTCTTCCCCTCAAGATGAGGCACATCAAAGAGGTTATAGTTGTAATTAATTGCTACTGAACCCTTTGGTATCTTACGCCAAGTCACATCTCCACTAAACCCATATCTCGAACCATTAAAGTACCCGCCTATAAAAGTCCTAAGACTTGCTTGAAGATCCTTGCGCCCGTCACTTCTGATACTTCCAAAGAAATTGATGTAGTCATACTCCGTATCAGCTGGCAAGGCTAAAGACTCGGTTCCAGTAGGGTCAAAATCATCGAACAAGAAGATGTACGTATTAGAAACTCCAACTGCGATTCGAGCCGTATTAGGCAATTGGGCATTAATCTCAAAGTTGATAGATCTATCTGTCAGTCCCAATTCTGGTTGCCATATAAACTCTGATGACAGTTGAAATTCGTATTGGTTGATGATATCATTACGTGGATAAAAGGTCAATCTTGTGTCTGGACTTATACTCGAATAATTAGTGCGGCGGATAAATCCTACTTCAGCATTAAAATCTTCATCTACAACCTCATGTCTCCAACTTAAGCCAAATCCTCTTGTGGAGTATTCAAGCTCCGCACCGTGTGACAGCGGTGTAGAGCTCTGATCTGGTGTAAAAGATGCATGAGCGAAGGTCTTACCAAATAGGGTGTTAGCATCATTGGCATAATTGAAATCAACTCCGAAAACTCTGTTAAATCTATTTTCCCCTAATTCTTCGGCGTTACTGGCAGATACCAATTTATTGACTCCGATGAAGCTTATGTTAGATCGATCTAAGACCTGCTGTTGAAAAGCCAACACAGAAAAATTAGCGCCAGTTATACCGTTGGACAGATCATTCGCCGTCTGGACATTGAGCAATCCTATCCTCGTTTTATCATTGAGCTTGCCACTCAGCCTTACACCGCCATATATTCTATTCTGTACAGTCTCACCATCTTCATTGGAGCCCACTCCTATCCTACGTGAGAAGAATGGATTGATATTATTAAAGCCAAACTCTCCGAAGAGATCCGCATTCTCAAGGAAAAACTGTCTGCGTTCAGGAAAAAATATTTCAAATCGCGACAAGTCCGTAATCTGTCGATCCACCTCTACCTGAGAGAAATCCGGATTAACGGTCAAGTCCAAATTTAAGCCCGACGTAATCCCTATCTTGGCATCTCCACCTATGCTTGGACTAAATTCACCTGGAATTCCATTCTCAAAATCCCTGCTATACGTTGATGCCACAAACGGGATGAATGAGAAATTCTTCCCCTTAGAATAGATAGGCTCTTCCCACTCCATCACACCATTTTTAGCAAGACTTACGAGCGGTAGATTATTAGGTATGCCCGTCCAGGTAGTCCATTCGTTAGCTTGGGTGTCAAATCTATAGGCCCCTAATTTCCATTGTTTGCTCCCTTCTGAAAAGCGCAATGCTCCAAAAGGAATCTTCATCTCAGCGGTGTAATAGCCATCGGAGATATGTGCTTCGCCCCACCATTTATTATCCCACGACTCATCAAAATTGGCGAAGCTGTTACCGCCTCTTGTAATGACTCCCTCTCTGATGACTCCCTCTGGATTTATCCCAAAGAAATAGGCGTTGGTCTCATCTTGAAAACTATCAAAGACTAATGTAATGTTGTCGTTTCCTCCCGCACGGTAGTCTCGCCTTAAGGTGTTAACCCGCCAATCGTTTCCGAGACCATGACACTTGACTCCGATATAAAGAAACTCTTTATCGTAGGCCATATACAACTCGGTTTGGCTAGTTGCCGGTGTAGTATCGTTTGGAAAATATTGAATGAACTGTGAGGCAGGGTTCAAGTCGGACCAGAATGACTCCTCTAACTTTCCATCTAATTCGATGGCTTCAGAAATCTTCTTGACAAATACATATTTCTCCTTATCCGTCTTCTGACCAGACATCGATAAAAAACCAAAGAGAAGAAAAATCACAAGATATCGTCCCATAAATCGCCGCAAAGTTAACATCCCTTGTTACAGCACTAATGGAATATTACTTAATAAGTTGTCAATAGAGAGTCATATTGACGTCAAAAAGTCTTATTAGCAGATCACTTTTAGCGATGCAGGCATAATCTTAAACTCCAACTCTCCCGCTTCGATAGGGTAACCTTCACCATCGATATGCATATAAGAATCTTCGTAAGCTGTGATTTTTACAGAGGTAGTTACCTCAGTAGTAGCAAAATGACTCTTGTGAATTCGCTTGGCAAAGAAGCGCCATGCATTACCAAAGTAATCTATCTTATGGGCATCATGAATTAACATCGTATTCATTAGGCCATCGCTCTCATCAGCATTTGGTGCTACGGTAAAGTGATACCCAAACATGGAGCCATTAGCCACGTTAACAGACAGAAACTTGTCATCGTACTCTTTGCCATCGACTTCTACTTTGTAGCGACAATTCTTATACTTGACGCTTTCCATTATGGCTCCTTTAAAGTAATTTGAGAAGCCTCTCTTTGAGCTGTGCTTTGTTTTATAAGCTACTAGGCCGTCCATTCCGACACCAGCCATATTGATGAAGAAGCGATCATTGACCTCACCGCTATCGATATACTTAGTCTTGAATTGAGCAATTCTGTTTAACGCTTTCTTTTTACTGCGACCAATCCCTAGGTGCATAGATAGCCCGTTACCTGAACCTCCTGGCACGATTCCTAATGGGACCTCAGAATACACTAAAGCAGAAGCTACTTCATTGAGCGTCCCGTCACCTCCAACTGCGACCACGGCGTCGACATGTTGAGCTATGGCGCTCTTAGCAATCTCACTAGCGTGGCCTGCATACTCTGTAAACACTACTCTATAATCGAACTGATGATCAGGAATAAATTGATCAATGAGCGCAGGCACCTTGTCTTTTGAATGATAGCCAGCCTTAGGGTTAACAATGAATAATATGTTCTTCTTATCGCCCACTATTTAAAAACAAAATATCGTTGCATTGGAAAATTGTAACAAGCTCCTACGAATATAGCTACTATAATTGCAGAGTATTTTTCATTGATATGTAAACCCTCCGTTACAAGGAAGGTTCCTGCTGTGTTAAGAAGTATAGATCCCACAACTACTGCCGCAAATCTTATACTCTGCTTGGTAATGACAACATCCTTATTCTTAAAGGTCCAATTTCGTCCTAATATAAATGCCACCGTAGCGCCCACACAACTCCCTATGAATTTCGCAATCGGGTAATAGATGCCTACATAATCGGATCGCAACAATAAGAAAACAAGATAATCACAAAAGGTTGCCGAGTATGCGCTCGCATTGTACCTCAAGAATGAGGTAATCAATGGAACCTTAAAAGTTTTTGGCGTTGTCTCTATCACGGTTGCCATGCTATCAATAATAGTATAATCCTTAATGCAATGTTGGCATATACACCTGCCACTACATCATCTACTAACACAGCCCAGTTGGTTTTGATCTCGTCAAAGCGTCTAATTCCGAAGGGTTTAACAATATCGAAGAGTCTAAATAGAAAGAATGCCAAAATCAAGTTGGTCCAGTTGACAGGAATTAGGATAATAGTAATCCAATATCCGATCATTTCATCGACTACTATTCGCTGGTCATCATCTTCCCAGTCGTTTTCGAGTACACCAATACTCCATAACCCCACCGCATAGAAAAACAGCGTTAGAATCACAGGAATATAAAGGCTATCCGTAACTCCACCGATGAACATCAGTGAACTAATTAAAAAAGCCACGGCAGTACCCCAAGTTCCTGGACCAGGCTTAATAAAGCCTGCGCCAAACCCTGAGGATATTACCACGGCTAGTCTTTTCATATTAGAGAGTCTATTTATAGAAGACTCTTCTGAAGAGCCCCGAATATAGTATGATCTATCTACTCTTCGTAATAATCCAAACCTAAGTGTGTGATTATGTCTTCACCACCAATATGCCTTATGGTGTTCTTGAGTTTTTCAAATTGCTTGAATAAGTCATGTTGTGGGTATAATCCTTCTTTAGTCTGTGGAGACTTGAGATAGAATGATAACCATTCCTGTATTCCTTTCATCTCTGATCTCTTAGCAAGATCCAAGAGAATCGCTAAATCTAATACCAATGGTGCCGCTAATATCGAATCACGACAAAGGAAATCAACCTTAATCTGCATTGGATATCCAAGCCAACCCTTTATATCTATATTGTCCCAACCTTCCTTGTTATCACCACGTGGTGGATAGTAATTGATCCTCACCTTATGGTACATATCACCATACAACTCCTTATGAAGCTCTGGCTCGAGAATTTGCTCCAGCACCCCAAGCTTTGAAACTTCCTTAGTCTTAAAGTTATCTGGATCATCGAGGACCGCCCCATCTCTATTTCCTAATATGTTGGTAGAGAACCAACCATCTATACCGAGGTATCTCGCTTTTAAGCCAGGTGCTAAGACAGTCTTCATAAGTGTCTGTCCTGTCTTGAAATCCTTACCCGCTATAGGTGTACCTGTCTGATGAGCTAATTCCACCATAGCTGGCACATCGCATGATAGGTTAGGTGCTCCATTGGCATATGGCACGCCCATCTTAACTGCTGCGTAAGCATAAATCATACTTGGTGCGATATCGGGATGATTATTTCTCAACCCTTCTTCAAGTGCTTCCACCGTCTCGTGTACTGCTCCTTGTTCTATGTAGATCTCTGTAGAGCCACACCATACCATGACAACTCGGTCACAGCCATTCTCTTCTTTAAACTTTCTGATGTCCTCCATGAGTTGCTCAGCAAGGTCCATCTTCGAACTACCTGTCTTAACGTGTGAGCCTTCTAATCTCTTGACATAGTTCTTATCAAATACCGCTTTCATTGGCTTGATAGCAGTTAATTCATCTTTGATTTCATCGAGTAATCTCTGATCTAATACCTCCGCATGAGATGCAGCCTCATATACATTATCCTCAAATAAATCCCATCCTCCAAAAACTAGATCGTCTAACTGAGCTAATGGTACAATGTCATTAACATTAGGCTTTCTATTCTCCGTGCGCTTGCCCAATCGGACCGTGCCCATCTGAGTAAAAGCCCCTATCGGCTGTCCTAATCCGCGTCTTACTGCAATACATCCTGCTACAAAAGTTGTAGCCACTGCTCCCATGCCCGGCAATAGTATTCCCAGTTTACCAGTGGCAGGAGTTGCTAATAGTTTACCCATAGAATTGTCTTTAGAGTGATTGAAGTTTATCAAATTTCAAAATGGTGCGCAAAGTTAATTTAATGTTGCCAATTTCAATATTAAGTTTTTGACTTGCTCTACTTCAAGATCTATCATTAGTCGAAGTCTCAGATAATGTGAGTTTTATAAATATGAGAATATCAAATATCTATATGCGTACGCACTTAACTCAACTGTGCGATATAGGATTGTTGTAATTTTTTAAAGACAGAAGTTCTCATAAGTCTATTCACAACCCAATAGGCAAAAATGGCACACATAACGCCAAGGATCACATCGATTATGTAGTGATGTTGTGAATAAACTGCAGCAAACCATGTTCCCAATGCCCAGAGTGAGAACCCTAACAGATGCCACCTGTTCTTCATCTGCCAAGCCATCAGCATACATAACACTGGATATGCACAGTGCAATGACGGAATAGCGCAGAACACATTACCACCTTTAGCATATATGCCATTAAATATTGGAACCCCT
Organism: uncultured Saprospiraceae bacterium; assembly: GCA_964505335.1. Lineage (GTDB taxonomy): Bacteria > Bacteroidota > Bacteroidia > Chitinophagales > Saprospiraceae > GYS-P2D. The sequence goes on from CAZDHV010000003.1 coordinate 7,616, forward strand.
ACTAACCGGTCAAATTCGGATAATAAGCCCTCACTACCAGGTATGGTGAAGTCTGTACCGACCCCGTAATTAATGAAATACCAAGGCGGTGCGGCAGGATATATATAGTAGCCGATCATAGCAATGATACAGGTCAACAGGAAAGAGCTTCCGAAAATGAACAGCATTTTCTTGTCTTTAAAGAATAGATATACTGCATATATCATAGGCAACGGCATCCACAGTATATAGGCCATCCCGGCGATAAAAGATAAAACGTCGTTAGTCCGAGTAATGAACCACTCACTTGGCACCACCGTCTTACCTGCATCCTTAATTCCAAACAGGGCCAACTCAATATTATATAGCTCTAGAATATGGACATCGTTGACCGTATAGTTAGGTAGCGCAGGTAGGGTATCATAAATTATATAAAAGAATAAGAAGCCATATAGAATAAATACTATTCGATAAGTGTACTTGTGGAGCAGTAAAAATCCTGTCACCAAGGTAATCAGGGCGGTATGGTCACTATCCCAACCTACCGTCATTATAATAAGTAGTACAAATAAAACTGCAAAGACCGCAGCTACGCTAAGACGCTTAAAAAATTCTGACATTCTGTTCTTTAGAACAGTAGAGCAACCTACCCTACTCTATTCATTTGATGTTCGGAGTGTAAAACTCTCCTTATTGCTGTGATGTTCGTTGCAATAGCCAAAAATAAAAATCCAAGCACGAAATAATCTAAATGAGGGAGCAAAGAAGTCTGCGTGAGGGAATTAGGTCCATTCCAATAGATGATTCCAAAAATAATCGCCCAAATACCAATGAATACAATGCGCTCTGGACGTTGCATAAATCCAACAGAACACTCGATGCCCAGAGCCTCAGCCCTCGAGCGAGCATAACTCACCATGATACTTCCAATCAAAGCGACGAAGCAAAAGATGAACCCTAGCTGATTGTTAAACAACTGGAAATAAATACTTAAGCCCATGAACATTACGAACTCGCTGTATCTATCAATAACAGAGTCGAAGAAGGCACCAAACTTAGATTTCATATCATACAATCTGGCCAATCGGCCATCCATCGTATCCATTAATCCAGCAAACCCTAGGATTATGCCAAAACCAAAAAGATTGTCGCCATACTCCATGCTTGCAAAATCGAAGTAATTCAGCAAATGAATAACTGCCAAGACATTAAGAATGAATCCGATAACCGTAATGTGATTAGGAGTGACGCCCAGCTTCTTGGTAAGATGTACAAATGGGTCAAAAACCTTATAGAGAATTTGTTGACCCGTTTCTTTGTATCCCATGAATCGCAAGATATGACTTTAGATTGTTGTATACTCCATAGATATCTTGATTGTTGATGGATTTCTCTTCATTAGTCAATAAATACGCTGAATTTTGGTTGATTTTTCCATAATTTTCAATGATTTAAACAGATAATATGGAAACATATGCTTTGGCTCTGACCTACGCTATTCCTGGATTTGTAGCTCTGATATTTATTGAATACTTCGCAAGTATCTGGCTGGGTAAGGAGGTTAATCGCAGTATGGATACGATCTCGAGCCTTAGTTCTGGGATGACTAATACCCTCAAGGACCTGGTAGGCTTATCCATAGTGATCCTCAGTTATGGATGGATGGTGGAGCATATGGCGCTGACACAGATTCCATCAACAACTGCTGTTTATATCATTGCCTTTATACTGATTGACTTCGCCTCATACTGGTCTCACCGATGGAATCACGAGATCAATCTTTTTTGGAATCGACATATCGTACATCATAGCAGTGAAGAATTTAATCTGAGCTGCGCTTTACGTCAGAGTATATCTGGTATTGTAGGAATCTATTTCTTCCTGTCCATTCCCATGGCCCTATTAGGCATCCCTGCCACAGTAGTCGCGATAGTCGGACCTTTGCACCTGTTTGCACAGTTCTGGTACCATACAAGACTGATTAACCGTATGGGCTGGTTAGAACATATCATCGTGACTCCATCTCATCATAGGGTGCATCACGCCATCAATCCAGAATATATTGATAAGAACTTTGCCGCCATCTTCATCATATGGGATAAATGGTTCGGCACATTCCAAGAAGAGATGGAAGCCGTACCACCAGTGTTCGGTGTTAAGAAATCTGTCCAGACATGGAATCCTTTCTTAATCAACTATCAACACTTATGGCAACTGATCAAGGATGCTTGGCGCGCCGATAGGCTCGTTGATAAGTTCAAAATCTGGTTTATGCCTACTGGTTGGCGTCCTGCCGATGTGCAGCAGAATCATCCTGTAGCAGTAATTGATGATGTCTACACACAAGTGAAATATGAACCGCAAGCATCCACACTGCTCAAGAGATGGTCCTGGTTTCAACTCCTGTTCAACAATTTATTGATCTATTACGCACTCATCCACATCGCTGACTTCAGCTTTTTTGATTTAGCTATGTATGCGCTGTTCATTGCCTTCTCCATATTCGCATATACCAGCTTGATGGATCGTGATTTGATTTCTGTCATTGCAGAAATATTCAAGGTAACTCTAGGACTTATCTTAATAGTGAGGCTCGGAGGGTGGTTTGGCGTAGATGAGTACATACCCGGAGCGACGATCATAATGATCGTCTACATCATTAGCTCTTTAATAGCTACACTGTACTTCAATTTTGGGGAGAGGCGGTATACGACGGTAGAGGCAGGCTAATCCTTGAAGTGATAATTTAGTCCAAGCGAATAAATCATCAATGTATTATTGATGTCACCATTATCTCCAAATGCTTTTGGTGCAGCAAATGCCT
>CAZDHV010000003.1:10518-21177 GCA_964505335.1 uncultured Saprospiraceae bacterium
TCTTACACTACAATTCATAGCGCATGGTGCTATGAACGCTATCTAATTTACGGATATTATGTCTCCCAATTTAAGGCTGGATTTAGCCTAGGTCTAGGTGGGCCAACTCTTTTTCAACAAGCTTGCGTTCCTCGGGAGTATTAACATTTCTCATAAACGAGTTATCCGACACCCGAATCATATTGATATCTGAGTTGATCAGCACCTTTCGAGGGCAGCTATTTCCCAGGGCCAGATACTGCAGCATAATAGGATAGGCCTTCGGTTCCCATAGCGTAATAAGTGGCTCCGGAAAGTCCGTCTCGGGATTATAGAAACAGGTCGCCACTTTGCTTGGATCACGTTGCTTAACAAGCATCTTCAGATGTTCTTCCCGCAACAAGGGTTGATCGCATGCCGCCACCAACCAAGCGACATTTGGATCGCTCCTAAAAGCACTAAGAATTGCCCCGAATGGCCCTAACTCGGCGAAACTATCCACAATTATATGATCCGCTAAATCCTGTGCAGATCTCTTAGACAGATATACCTCTGAAGTACATGCGCTAATCTGTGCAACCATATGTTCCTCTTGAGTAACGCCATTATGATACTTAATCTGTGATTTGTCTGTTCCCATTCGCGAGCTCTTGCCGCCAGCCAGAACCAACCCCATAATGCTTGGTATCTCAATAGAATCTGTGACAAGTGATACAATGGCATCAACATCAGTCAAATTTATAACTGGACAGGATCGTGTAACGTGGTCATAAATAAACTCATAAGGTGTATCGGCGCCATCCATCATGAGTATGGCCTTGACGTCGGTCAGTCGATCTATTTTTCTTTTGAGAGACTCTTCTTTGTCCGGATGTACTATAACCAACTGTGATTTCGCATCAAAATGATTGCTGTTGACAATAGCCAGATCTATCGAGCGCAGGGCTTGCTTTTGCTCCCAAGCATTTAATCTTCGATTGTGATCATACCTTTGATAGCTGATCATATCCTTGTATATCGGCATTACCGACGAGGTGTCGCCCGATCCATGATCTGCATCTATATATGCAATATGATACCTACTGTTCAGTTTATCATAAATCTGCTGACTAAGAGATTCAATGATAGAACATGGTGCGCCTAGAATACCTATCTCATGTCGCCCATACTGTTCGAAGGTGGGCTTAGCAAGTTTCGGGTGTTTAAGGTGATTAGCGCTCATAATCAGATTTTCCTCCAGTTTTCTTAATTAGTCTCGTAGACTTGATAACTATATTCTGACTGAAGCCCTTGCACATATCATAGATGGTCAATGCTGCCACCGATGCCCCAGTAAGTGCTTCCATTTCTACACCTGTCTTGCCTTCGACTTTTACTTCGCAATTAATCACTACCTGACGATTATCATCAATTGCAATATCAATATTAGACTTGGTAATCGGTAAGGGATGACAGAGAGGAATCAACTCGCTTGTCTTTTTAATCGCCATGACACCTGCAAGAATAGCCGTTTGAAATACAGGACCTTTTTTAGTACTGATCTCATCACCAACTAACAAGTTGATTATCTCATCAGGTAATTGGACAATAGACTGTGCGATAGCTGTGCGTTTGGTGATCGATTTATCAGATACATCGACCATGGTCGGCACCCCTTTAGCATTCAAATGTGTAAAGTTCTTGGACATCAGATCTATTATTTAGACGCCTTATGCATGGCAATGCTATCTCCTACTGCAAGTTTGCCTCCCGATATGACTGTTGTAGTAATTCCCCCATGACCTCTCATCGCATTATATCCACCCGCTCCGAGGTTCTCTTCCATACGGGAGCATGGCACACAGTAGCCCGTACCCTTGAGTACTATTCCATCTCCTAAACTTATTTCCTGATCATGAAGCGCCAGTAGGTTGATACCACTTACGACAATATTCCTTCTCAGGTCCAACGGACTTACTGATTTGTTCATCACCGACGCTACAAGATCTATATGCTCTTTTTGGATGAGCGTCACCATTCTTTTGCCTCCCGTGCGTGCATTGTGATCACCCGTTAAGCCTGACTCTACTGTAATCTCCGCTGAAGGCACCGCAGTTAGATCTGCTTTCCTAACAGGGCGCAGTCCAATCCATTCTATCTTACCGACCTGTGGCATGGTCGATTTGAGCACTGGAATAGTCTTCATGATTATTTATTTATCTCTTGTGAAGATATGGATTATAGACACATAGTGCCGCCTAAAACAAATCCGCTCGCCATGGTAACATAAGGAGCGGATAAGGTAATTTCCATCGTGTGATATCTATATAGCTGCTTGACCTCCTTTAATCGAAAGCGTTAAGCCAATCTCATTATTGATTGCCTTATCACCAAGATTATCAAAGAACGACGCTGAGCCATAGTTAACTCCCCAGTCTGTCCTATTGATAGTAAACTGCTTGGTAGAAACATCCACTCTATTATTACCCACAGACGTCTTAGCATCGAATCCTACTTGCTTAGTCTGATCTCTTATTGTCAGATTCCCATATATCGTGCTATTGACATCATCAATCATCTCTAAGTGATGTACCACCTTAGTAATCTCAAATGTTGCAATGGGGTATTTTGCCACATTAAAAAAGTGATCTTCCTTCCCTTCAGCAGTGCCCTTGAGGTGTCCTTCAAGGTTCGCCTTGCTTTTTCCTTCAAGATCGGTCACGGTAATCGAGTTCATATCCAATATGAAAGAGCCTCCAGTGATGGTATTATCTTTAACTGTCACACTACCGCGAGCAAGATTTATTACTCCAGTATGCGAAGCGCCAGTGACCTTAGTTGCCTCCCAACCTATGGTGCTATCATCAGTATTCATCACTACAGTATTCCCAGAGGATGCGACTACTTCTTTTGCTTCAGTTACTTCTGCTTTTTCTCCTGCGGTATCTTTACAACTGCTTAGGATTAGTCCAAATGCAGCTATTAATAGTATTAGATTTTTCATTTAAGTATTGTTATTTAGTTCTCAATGTCACTGTAACGGATAATCGTTCAATTAGTTATCAATTTGTATTGCTCTTAAGCGTTAAAACCGTAATCTCTGGATACATGCCAACCCTGCCAGGAAAGGCTAACAAGCCAAATCCTCTATTCACGTAAAGCTGTCTCCCACCTTCCTCATATAGACCCATCCAATATGGATATCTAAACCTGACTGGACTCCACTGAAATGATCCAATTTTAAACCCGAACTGCATACCATGAGTATGACCACTTAGTGTTAAATCAATAAATCTATCATGCTCAAGAACTTTGTATTGCCAATGGGATGGATCGTGAGACATCAATAAGGTGAATTCTTTCTCATCAAGACCAGCCATAGCTTTATTCAAGTCCCCACGCTTCGGAAAAAACCTTCCATCTCCCCAGTTCTCCACTCCGACAAGGGCTATAGAACCCGAATCGGTATTAATTAATTCATGTTCATTAAGTAACAGTCTGAAGCCCATTTTATCAAACTTGGACCTGAGGTCATCCCAATAGTGCTGCCTAAGACTCGTTTCTCTTGGAATACCGACGTAGTCATGATTACCCAGAACAGCATACTTGCCATAGGGTGCACTTAATGAGGCAAATGAATCTATATATGGATCGATTTCATCCTTATGGCGGTTGACTAAGTCACCAGTAAACAGAATCAAATCTGCCTCCTGAGCCTTGATTAAATCAATACCTTTCTGCACTTGAGAAACGCTATCCCAAGTGCCGGAATGAATGTCCGAAATCTGTACAATCTTGAGCCCATCTAACTCGCTATCGACTTTGTCAGAGTAAACCGATATGTCTTCGACTTGGTACCTATATTTTCCAAATATCACTCCATAGAGCATGGTAGACGCTATGATGATGGCACCTAAATACGCGCATAAGTAAATAATGCTTGGAACACTGTAAGAAGATCCAAAAAAGCCAACGAACACATCACATAGTCCTATGACTAGTAAAACCACCAACAATACAAACTTGGCGCTCAGAAAAGAGAAGGCGCTACCTGCCATTAGATTAAAAAATCTCGTGCGAGGGTGTCGCCGATAATCATAACTCATAACCGAATATCCCAAAGAGTAATAGGCAATTGCGACGAATAAGATCCAATAGCTGACACGAAACATGCTTGAATATTGCTCCGATAGGTTCGCAAAACTTGAAAGGATTACAGCGTCCTGTAAAGTAAATAGGCCAATCAAAACAATTAATCCCAAAATCCGATTCATGTATGCGAAACTGTAGTAGCTTTAAAAGAGTTGCAAATATGAACAAGGTCCAGCAGTAAATAGAAAATTATGCCCAAAACACATTTTTCTCAAGAGACGATAAATTTCTATAGAGATCTAAGAGACAACAATAATCGCCCATGGTTTCAGGAACAAAAAGGACGATATGATCTCGTAAAAGCAGAATCTAAGGAATTCCTAAGCAGTGTTGAAGACGTCATGAATGAGCATGACGACATAGAGCGATCCAAAATATTCAGGATATATCGTGACGTCAGATTTAGCAAAGACAAGACACCATATAAAACCTCAATCTCCATGTCTTTTCATCGTCGGAAGCCTGCACTAAGAGGAGGATACTATGTGCAGGTGACACCTGGAGATCAATCTTTTATTGCAGTTGGTTTTTGGAATCCTGAACCTTCTGATCTGAAATTAATACGTCAGAACATCGATTTTGACCATCAAAATTTTAGAAAGATTATCAACACCCCATCACTCACTAAAGTATGGAAAACTGTGCAAGGCGATCAGGTTAAAACATCGCCTAAGGGGTATAGTAAAGACCATCCTGCAATTGACTTACTTAAGCATAAACAATTCATATTTACTAAGGCATATTCAGATAAGGATGTGACCTCTCCAAAATTTCTGGCAAGTATCTCAAAATCGTTTCATGCTATTAGGCCATTTTTTGACTATATGAGTAACATCTTAACTCATGATATGAATGGGGAACCTCTGTATTGACATGTTTATAGTTCCTTATCACCCTGTCTTTCAATTAGTTGCGGCAAAAATAATTTTATAAATCTTTACCGTCAATCTCGATGGTCTTTTGTATTATGAGCACTCAAAGTAAGTGACTAATGGAAGATCTTGAGTTAATAAGGGGCTTAAGACTGAGAGACGTCGATGCAATCGAAACACTATATGATCTGTATGGCCCAGACGTATATTGCTTAATTTCTAAAATGGCGATAGGCAATCCGTCAGAGCTTAGCATAAAGACATTCGAATCATTCGCCGAATCTATATCGGACTATGATCCCAAAAGCCTGTCGCTGTGGAGTGCGCTAATGGGTCATGCCAGAAAAGTCACCCAAAAACATAGAGCATCAACAAATACACCTATTAATCTTGAAGACGGTGAAACTCACATCGATCAATCAATATTGAATACTAGTTACGCTGAGATACTAAATAGAGTCTTTTCAAAGGGCATGACGCTCGCTGAAGTCACTAAGTATCTCAACATTCCTCGGGGTACCGCAAGGACCAGATTTAGACTCGCCATTAATTCGCTTAAGAATAAGTACAACAGTGATGCTGGTACCTTTCTCAGCGTATTGGTGATCTCACAATTGGTGTATTTATGAATCTACAGGAGATCAGAGTATCAGGGCTATTAGAACAATATGTCATAGGTGCACTCAATGCAGATGACATGGCATTGGTGGTAAGAGCAATTACCGAATATCCTCAACTCAAAAAAGACATCACGCTAATTCGTGATGTTCTGCGAGCCTATCACAACATGCCTTCAACTCCGCTACCTGCAGAATTAAAAAGTCAAGTCCTAACTGCCTATCAAAATGTGTCACCACAAAATCCTTCTAGGGCGATTAGCAGACCGACTCAGAAACCAGTCAAGAAGAGTAGCAAATCAACTTCCAAGAATGAGGTTCCGTGGAGTCTAATTACTGGGGGACTCGCTGCCTTATTTGCCTTAGGGTGCATCGCCATATTTTTCATGGATCGCTCAAAATTCAATCGATATAAGAACGAAATTACTCAGCTGAAGAGCTCTGTATCGTCAAAAGATGTTCAAATCAATACATTAACCGCAGAGAGAGATAGTCTTTCTATTCTGAGTGACCCCAATAATAAATGGTCATCCTTAAAGCCGAATTATCGGTTTCCTGATGCGCAGGCATATGTGATTAAGAATACTGCGAACAATTCTTCTTATGCTAAGATCAACCAACTTCCGGAACTGCCAGAAGGCAGGTCGCATCAGTTATGGATTCAGGATGCAACCGGGGTTTATGAGCAACTTCCTGTTAGCATTGAAAGTCTAAGTACAGGATTTATGAATCCAATAGATATCCCTGTTAAAGCGGTCAGTCTAGTGGTTTCTATACATAGAGACAACACAGAATATCTTCCCTCTGCCCGAACGATTGTTGGCACTATCGAACTGTAAGTCATTCAAACTTTCCTGTTTAACAGAATTTTTAGAGAGTATTCTATCATTTTCATAGCCCATGAATGATCTCTTCTTAGCTTAAGATGTTATTAATTTGCGATATCAATTGATAAGACAATTAAAGGTTCTGTTATGTATTTTAGTGAAGAGCATAAATTTTTCAGGGAAGGCTTCAGAAGCTTTTTAAAAAAAGAGGTGGTACCCCATATTGATACTTGGGAGGAATCAGGAAAGATAGATAGGTTCATCTGGAATCGATTTGGTGAGATGGGCTATTTTGGTATTAACTACCCAAGCGATTATGGTGGCTTAGACTTAGATCTATTCTATACCGTCATATTCCTCGAAGAGTTACAGCGTATCAACTCAGGAGGATTTGCTGCAGCTATGTGGGCCCATGCCTATCTGGCCATGTCACACTTAAACTTAGAGGCGAGCAATCCAATTAAAGAAAAATATTTAGCTCAAAGTATCTCCGGCGAAATGATCGGCTGCTTATGCATAAGCGAGCCTTTTGCTGGATCTGACGTTGCTGGCATGCGTACTACAGCTATCAGAAAAGGAGATACCTATGTGATAAATGGTTCTAAAACTTTTATAACTAACGGTGTCTACAGCGATTACCTCGTGGTATCAGCTAAGACTGACTTGGACCAAAAACATCGAGGAATCTCCATGTTTTTAGTTGATCGAGATACACCAGGTCTTTCTGCTGCTAAACTTGATAAGCTCGGATGGCGAGCATCTGACACTGGAGAGATCTCATTTGACAATGTCGTTATTCCTGCCTCTCATCTATTGGGAATTGAAGGTAATGGATTCGCTTACTTGATGCAACATCTTGCCTTAGAGCGACTTATCATGGGCATCAATGCACATGCTCGCGCAGAATACGTCCTGGAGTATGCTACGCAGTATATGAGTGAGAGACAGGCTTTTGGAAAGCATCTCAATGAGTTCCAAGTACTCCGACACAAGGTTGCCAAGATGGCGAGCAACATTGAAATGCACAAAGTTTTCAATTATAACATCACCCATAGATTGAATAATGGAGACTACGTTGTTAAGGAGGCAAGTATGTCTAAACTGCTATCTACTAAAATGGCTGATGAGGTGATATATGATTGTCTACAGATGCTCGGCGGTTATGGCTACATGGAAGAATATCCTATGGCGAGATACTTCAGAGACAGTAGACTTGGGCCAATTGGTGGCGGCACAAGCGAGATCTTATGTGAAGTAATTGCTAAGATGGTTCTTGATAAAAAAGTCTACGAGAAGGCTGCTACCTAAATGCTAAATTCAGGAAGTTGAAGATTATAGAATGTCCTCGGGATGCTATGCAAGGTCTACACCCATTTATCCCAACTCGGGACAAGGTAGAATACATCAATTTACTATTACAAGTTGGTTTTGACACCTTAGACTTTGGCAGTTTTGTATCGCCCAAGGCGATCCCTCAGATGAGGGATACAGGTGAGATTGTTGGCCAGCTCAACCTAGATGGTAACAAGACCAAACTGTTGGCTATAGTCGCTAATCAACGAGGCGCCACAGATGCAGCGGCCTTTGAGGAGATCGCATATTTAGGTTATCCGTTTTCCATATCAGAAACGTTTCAACTACGTAACACAAATGCTACGATTGAGCAATCACTCGATCGGGTCAAAATGATCCAAGAGATCTGTTCCAATAGTAATAAGACCATGGTTGTATACATCTCTATGGGGTTTGGCAACCCATATGGCGACGAATGGAATGTTCATGTGGTTCAACATTGGGTTGAAGTCTTAGCGGGATTAGGAATCCGAATCATCCAATTATCTGATACTGTTGGAATCGCACAGCCCGATAGCATATCATATCTGTTCAACAAGTTAATACCAGACAATCCTCAAACAGAAATCGGAGCCCACTTTCATACTACTCCGTCATCTTGGAAAGAAAAAGTGCAAAGCGCTTTTGACAATGGGTGTAGGAGATTTGATGGAACTATCAAGGGTCTTGGAGGTTGCCCCATGGCACAAGACAGCTTAGTAGGCAATATGCCATCTGAACACTTAATCCAGTTTGCACAAAATCAGGATGTCGACCTAAGTTTCAACTTAGAAGCATATAATGAAGCAGTCATCATGGCCCAAAAACTCATGATCCATTGAGCAATTCAAACTTAATCATGATAACTCCATTGTATCCTTGAGGATTTATTTCATCACACAACTCTTATAATCATGCCTCTTAATAAAGTGGTTGCAGATGCACAGACTGCCTTGGCAGGTGTTGCCAATGATATGACTTTTATGCTCGGTGGCTTTGGTCTATGTGGGATTCCAGAAAACGCCATTGCTGAACTTGTAAGACGTGGCATCACAGGACTCACATGCATCAGTAATAATGCTGGAGTAGATGATTTTGGCTTAGGCCTACTACTACAGAGCCGTCAAATCAAAAAAATGATATCGTCCTATGTTGGCGAAAATGATGAGTTTGAACGGCAGATGTTGAGTGGAGAGTTGGAAGTAGATTTAATTCCTCAAGGCTCTCTCGCCGAGCGATGTAGAGCAGGTGGAGCAGGGATTCCTGCTTTTTTCACTCCAGCAGGTTTCGGGACAGAAATTGCCAAGGGCAAGGAAGTAAGAGAGTTCAATGGCAAGCCTCACATTTTGGAAAGTGCTCTATCTGCAGATTTTGCATTTGTAAAAGCGTGGAAAGGAGATACTGCTGGCAACCTTATCTATAAGGCCACTGCGAAGAACTTTAATCCGATGATGGCTATGGCTGGAAAGATCACAGTAGCAGAAGTCGAAGAACTTGTGCCTGCCGGCCAACTCGATCCTAATCAGATCCATACTCCTGGTGTGTTCGTGCAACGGATATTCCGAGGGTCCAACTACGAAAAACGTATCGAACGAGTTACCACAAGACCTAAATCATAACTTATGCTTACTAAAGATCAGATTGCACAACGCATAGCTCAAGAATTGCAAGATGGATGGTATGTCAATTTAGGCATAGGTATTCCTACGCTTATTGCCAATCACATACCAGAAGGAATCAATGTAGAATTTCAATCTGAGAATGGCATTCTAGGCATGGGACCATTCCCTTATGAAGGCGAAGAAGATGCCGACCTGATTAATGCTGGAAAGCAAACCATTACAGCAATGCCTGGAGCCGTCTACTTCGATAGTGCAACAAGCTTTGCAATGATACGTGGACAACATGTCCAGCTCACAGTGTTAGGTGCGATGGAAGTAGCTCAGAATGGGGATATTGCGAATTGGAAAATACCAGGTAGAATGGTTAAAGGAATGGGTGGTGCCATGGACCTCGTCGCCTCGGCAGAAAATATCATCGTTGCTATGATGCACACCAATAAGAAAGGTCATTCTAAACTTCTCGAATCCTGTAGTCTCCCGTTAACGGGTGTCAACTGTGTTACGAAAATCGTCACTAATATGGCAGTACTCGAAGTTAAAGATAATGCCTTTCACCTAGTCGAACGAGCGCCAGGCATCTCTATTCAAGAGATTAAAGATGCTACGGCAGGAAAGCTAGTCGTAGAGGGCGATATCAAAGAAATGAGCCTCTAAAAAGTATCTTAGTACAAAATTCTTCCTTGTTATAATCGGCTGTTATCATTCCTCACAGTTAGCGATATCTAGGAGTAGTTCACCCCCTTGTTCAACTTCAAAATCGGCCATGACCTCTATGTATTGACCTGCTCTTAATTGAATAGTTGTACCGGCCTCTACAGTCACTTCTCCCTGAGACTCTATAAAATCTCTTACATATCTATCCGTACCATCTGGAATTGATATTGGAGTAGAAAAACCATCATAAACGAGTATTATATCGCTACATGGACATGCTGCACAGAATGATCCTCCACAATCAACACCATCCTCATCACCGTTCTGTATACCATCATCACAAGCAGGACAGACTGGGCAGTTAGCACCTCCACAGTCGATACCTGCTTCGTCACCATTCATAACGCCATCCATACATGTATCGCATGGGGCACATAGTGAGCCTCCGCAGTCTACACCTTCCTCATCACCATTCATAATCATATCATCACAGGTAGCATTACTAGGGACCGTACCACATAATTCTAATGTCCACGTGTCTAGTGAGCCTCCATCCTGATTGGCTCCATCCGCAACAGTTAAGACCCATGTACCCGCCAAATCTTCTCCGTTGAAAACGGAAAAT
>CAZDHV010000003.1:21277-30166 GCA_964505335.1 uncultured Saprospiraceae bacterium
TATAACTATTGGTGCTTACCGTCGCCGTCTCGATGATATTACTAAATGAAAGATCAGTGGCTATCTCTATGTCATACTCTCCAGCTATATCTGTCCACTCGAATAATGGACTAACACTAACGTCCCCTGAGAAATCAGCAGGACTCAATAATGTTGTTGATGTAGTAAGTTGCTCATCGATAGCATACATGATAGTCACCATCTCTGTATCTGTGCCGTCTGTAGCTGTAATAGTTATGTTATACTCACCTGGTGTAGCACTGGTTATTCCCGCTAAATTCAACTGATACGTACCACTCGTAGACACATTATTACTACTGAATGATGAGTTAACACCGCTTGGTAAGCCAGTGACACTAAAATTTACTGAACCAGAGAATCCAGACGCTAAAACCAAATCAAAGTCTATCGAACTTACATTAGTAGTGTTACACTCTCTTATATCTGTTTCTGGTGCCGTCAGGGCAATATCAGAAAGCCCATAACCTGCTATAGTAAGAGTGCCAGAATTGATCGGATCTAACCAATCCATAAGTCGTCTACTTGGATCAGTAGTTCCTGCATTATCCCATGCAAATGAAAGTTTGCCGTACCAATCATCTCTATCATTCCCACATGCCGCAAACCCGCCAGACAGCATCCCTACTAGTCGACCGGTAGCATTATCAAATAGAGCAGATCCAGATGATCCTCCCTCAGTAGTACCACTATCCCAGTCCTCAACACGCCAGTGAGTCGCATTAGGATTGACCGCGGCTTGGAGATATGCCGCACTGGTGACGGGTTCATTCTCCATTGATATTTTCTTAGCATCACCAGCTGGGTGATGTATACCTGTGACGGATTGAGATATATTGCCACGTGCATCCCAACCTGAATAATAGACATCGTACAAATCAGAAGGATTTTCAGATAGTTCCATTATTAGGTGATCAGAACTTCTAATAGTCCCTCCAGGATTGCCATCTACATCGGCTAGCAATGTCGCGCCACTCGTCGTCTGAGTGTCATCAGGAACTCCGTTCCCACAATTAGGTCTTTCAAATCTCCAATAGACAACTACAGCATTACTGAAACCGCAGTGGTTGGCGGTCAAGAACAGTGGGCGCCGATCTCCAGTGGTATTTGCAACGAGAGTACCACTGCACAGTCCACCACCAGCTATTGTTTTCCCAGCCGCTTTGATCTGGTCTCGCCAAAGATCACCCTGGGGACATTCAGAATCGATATTACACCCTCCTGAATTACCGAGCTGATTATTATTCTTATCAAATATGGATCTATATCCATGTACCACCATATTGATGTGTAAGCGACCTTGACCCTTAACAGCAGCCGGCTCATAATACTCTATATACGTCTTCTCGCCATATACCAGTGCCGTGCTAAAGCTTTTGTCAGACTTATTGTTTCGTGAAGTGAAAGCCCCTAAAACTTGTTCATATCCATCATTGTATAAGAACAACTTGGCTCCCTTTGGAAGATCATAAACATCATAGACCAAGTTTATAGATTTAGCCTTGGGAGCGTTAAGTGCCAATCTCCATAGTCTATCACCATTTGGCAGATCTTCCCAGAGACCTGCATTTTCAAGTCCTAGATCAACAGCGTGCTCTATACCGAAGCGATACGGAATTTCTATGATCTCGTCATTGATGGCATCTTCGGCTTCAACAACCGCCATATCAATCTGATTCATAGTTGCCATGGGCAGCACTGACTTGAGAGAGCTCTTGCCAAATGAATATGGTCTTCCCTTCTCACTGAGTTGTCCCGACAGACATGTCACTGATATAACTAAAAGAAGTGCGCTTAAGAGCTTAGAATAAATCTTGCATGCATGCATAGCAAATATTGCTTTCTGTTAAAATTTCTTTGGTGGTGCAGATATAATATAACGTAATACTCAATTAAGACGTCATTAGTCCTGAAAGATACCTACAAAAAATTGTCCGTTTAAATTATGCCTGCTATTAGAGCTGATAATATTCATTCAACGACATAGTAAAAATAAAAAAAGAGCTATAACATCGTTATAACTCCTTTTATAGTCGGGGCGGCAGGATTCGAACCTGCGACCCCCTGGTCCCAAACCAGGTGCGCTAACCGGACTGCGCTACGCCCCGAATAATTCTTTTTATTGAGCATTACAATATGGCGGAGAGAGAGGGATTCGAACCCTCGTTACAGTTACCCGTAAACTTCCTTAGCAGGGAAGCGCTTTCAGCCACTCAGCCACCTCTCCTATATGTCTTCACATATGTCTTTCTGTGGCGCCCTTTTGAGCGGGTGCAAAGATATATATTCCTATTTGGATAGCAAATATGATGCTTACTTTATAGCGCTATTTTATTATATCGTAATAGCCCTAATGCGTCATTTAACTAAAAATGATGGTGTGAAAAAATAAAAGAAAACAAATGTCAAAATTCTTGGATATGTTACCCATAAAGTATTTCTTTACAACACGTTTTCATCATTAGATCCATATTGGTCATTTCTTTTTCTACCTGAGAAAGATAATAATGGCCAAGAAAATCGGGGCTGTCTATTTATAGACAGCCTTTTTTAATTTATAGCCTGAAATAGAAAAAGCACACCATGAATCATGATGTGCTTAATCTTAAAATAGTAGCTATATAATTCTTATCCGGCTAACTTAAACTCCATCGCCTTCTTGACTAATCCCGCAGTGTTTCGTGCATTGAGCTTAGATAGTAGATTGCTGCGATGTGCCTCAACTGTTTTTAAACTGATGAATAGTTTGCCAGCAATTTCTTGATTGGTGTTTTCATCCATGATTAGATCTAAGACTTCTTTTTCTCTTCTGGTAATCTTAGGAACGTCTTTTTCGACAGGCTTAGCCTTTCTATTATTATTCATTAAGCCATTCATGATCGTGTTCGTTATGGCCTCACTAAAATAAGTTCTACCCGATGCAACCGTACGGATAGCAGTAACGAGCTCCTTGCGACCAGTGTTCTTAAGCACATAACCCAGAGCTCCACTCTTAAGTACTGCAGTTATATAGCTCTCTTCATCATGCATCGAGAGCACTAATATCTTGACAGTCTCACTCATTTTGAGGATACGTTCGCATACCTCAATACCGCTCATATCAGGAAGATTGATATCGAGCAAAATGATATCAATCTTCTCTAATAGCTCTTTATTGAAAACGTCTTTACCCTCAAAACATCGCTCAACAATTGCAATGTCGTCTTCCTTGCTCAGAATAAACTCAAGACCTTCAACAAACATTTTATGGTCATCAACAATCAGTATTCTTATCATTACTATAATTTACATGGTCAAGGTAATCCTGTTTTCATCTCAGATAATATAGGGTTTACTCTAATTACTAACCATTCAAGAAGAAGCAGTTTAGTAGATATGGGATACTTAACCCTTAAGAGAATACTTTTAGTATATATGATGATGTGTACCTCTCTTGCTTCGTCACAAGGAGACAACACTTATCTTGACGAACTCAAAGCGATCAATGATCGTATCGAAAAGGGACTCACCCAAAACGATATAAATAGTCGTGCTCGAGCTTATTATGATCGAGCAAAGCTAAACTTTGACATTCCATTGCGTAATCAGGACATCATCGGTGACTTGATTGAGAGTGCCACCTTATACAAGTTTTTAGAGGATGAGGATGGATACTATAGGTCTCGATTAGCCTTAGCGGAGTTCTATATACTAGAGGAGATCTATCTAGATGATGCCTTCAAGTTGTCTTCTGAAGCGTTTCGATATTTTAATGAACAGAAAAATAGCTCAGGACAACTTGTGGCTACCAAACAACTCGGTCAAGTCTATCAAAAAAAGCAGGATTATGAGAAAGCCATTCCCTATGCCGAGCAAGCCCTTGCCACCAGTATTGATATCCAGGATCGCCATCAAGAATTAGATATTAGGTTACTAATTATAGAATTATTCGGCAAGCTAGGCAAAGTTGAAAAAGTCGTGGAACAAGGCCTATATACCATCAAACTCGAAGAAAAGTATAAGACCAAAAGAGTCTCATCGCAGGTCTATCACACTATGGCAAGCTATCTATACAAAGATGGCCAGGACGCTATGGCCCTTAATTATGCACAGCTTTCGGAAGCACTGTTGAGTGCCGATGATGAAATGGCAATAGAAAACTATGACCTTCTAGCTGCACTCTATCATGACGAGAGTAATTATGAACAAGCCTACTTGTCAGCAGAGCGGGCCAATATCCTTCGCCAAAATCAATACAGCCAAGAAAAATATGCACTCTCCAATCAGCTCGCAGTAAAGTATCAGACCCTTGAGCGGGATAGAGAGATACGTGAATTAGAACAAGATTTTGAATCAAGTGAGACAAGACTGTTTAAGCGCACTAGGTTGTTTTTTGTCCTTGGATCCATATTGTTACTTCTTACTGGAATAGCTGTATACTTCTATCGGTTGCAGAAACAAAAGCTGGCGGCTAAAAGTCTCATCAGCCAACAACAGAAGGAGATCAATGAGCAACGAATAAATGAACTGGAGAACTCCCTGAAAATAAAAAATCTCCAGGCCATGGTTAATGGCCAAGAAGCGGAACGTACCCGCATAGCAATAGACTTGCACGATAGCCTCGGAGGGATGCTGTCTACTCTCAAATTACAATATGATAGTCTACAAGTAGATAATGATGTCCTGAGCGATAGCCCAGAATACCATAAGATTATGGATCTCATCGATGTAGCTTGTAAAGACGTACGCGATATCTCTCGTAACCTCAAACCTAACTCTCTTGAAAAACTTGGATTAAGTGCCGCCCTTGGAGATTTAATCAATAGATATAATACACGAGGTTCTCTGGTGATAAGCCTCCATACCAATAAGATCGACGGTATGCTCGAAGACAACGCAAAGCTCCATGTCTATCGGATTATCCAAGAATTGCTCAACAATGCTCTTAAGCATGCTCAGGCTACAGAAATATATGTTCAGATCAATAAAACTGACGACCACATCATGTTAATGGTCGAGGACAATGGAATTGGGTTTATTGAGAGTGAAGTAGTAAAGGGACTCGGTCTTGGCAATCTGCAATCTAGGGTAAACCTTCTCAGGGGGGAGATTAGCTTCGACTCAGTACCTCAGAAAGGCACTTCAGTAATCGTACATATCCCTATATCCGTTACGGACAGGCAATTACAGGATCAGGCCGAGCCAGATCATCAAAAAGTATAATCAATACTAATGACTGAATGTGACCTAGTCTAGGATTACAGCTTCTTTAGCTTTGGTCCCTTTATCAGTCGTTTCGACTTTAAATTCTACTTTTTTCCCTTTTCGAGCTTTCCCTGTAAGTTCTGAAACGTGTAGAAAAATTTTGTTCTCAACACCATCTGCTTCTATGAAGCCGTATCCTTTACGATAGTTGAAATGAACAATTTTTCCTTTCATTTTCCCAGAGGGGGAAGTTGAAGAACTGCTTGCGCCGCCGAATATTCCTTTAAGTGTGTCTAAGAAACCCATAATTAAGCGCTGTATGCGACGATTTTTTCTTGCTCAAATAAAGCATCTACGTCGTCTTCGATAAATTTCTTGCCATTCCACTTGCCGAGCCATTTGCAGTTGTCACGCTGTGTACGTAGGTACATGTTATAAGCTTCAAGTGCTTTTCTCAATGTTACACGCTTAATACAAATGTTGTTATTGAAACCCTTCTTAATTTCAAAATAGTACACGCCTTCGCCATATTCGAAGCGCTTAGTACTTCTTCTCGCCATGAGATAAAATTTTTAGAGTGAGTAATTAGGCGTCAGCGAACTTCAACTGACGGTATCGAGCATTGAGAATTTCGTTTCTGCGAGATACAGATTTCTTTGTGTAATGCTTGCGATGTCTGATTTCCTTAATGATACCGACATTTCTGTGCTTTCTCTTATATCTCTTAAGAGCTCTGTCGATGGTTTCTTCTTCTTTTACGTTGATAATGATCAAAGTATAAAATTTTATGGTCTGTGATAGTTTTCTTATAAATTCCAATCAAGAAGCTAAAATTTCTTGAAATTGGCTGCAAATATACGATTATTGGACATAATGTGCACACATAAATCTCAGCCCAATACAGTATGGAGGCTTTTTTAGCAAAAGCCATAGCTGGGTTATTTAATTACTAACTGCATAACCACATCGAATACTACCACGCCGATAATTAAAAATACGACCAACACAAAAATTACAAAGAAGAACTCGATAATACTATACCTGATCTTTCTCAGTAGCAAGAAGGTAGAGTTTAGACAAAAAACATGAAGGCTAATTTCATTTTTCAAACCATTTGATCCAACTGCGGTCAAAGTAATTTTGACATTCTTGGATTTCTCACTTTTTATAAGCAGCGACTTACTACCTCTACCTGGGAAAGCGCCGTTGATGCCCGTCAGATTAACCTTCACAGCATTCTTAACCTGCCAAGTCAGAATGATCGCCTCTCCTGAATTAACAATTTCTCTGTCCACAGAGAATGAGATTATCTTAGGAGATCTATCAATCTTAATCCGCTTACTCCGACTTGGCTTCCTTCTTCGTATATCATATGATCTTCTCTTGCGATCATCGGACAAAATTTCGTAAGCTTCATTGATATTCTTGAACATCTTCTCAAAGAATTCATCATCAGGATTTTTATCTGGATGAAATTTGACAGACAATTTTCTGAAAGCAAGTTTTATGTCCTGATCTGAAGCCCTCTCATCTACACCTAGGATATAGTAATAGTCATTCATTCTAAAGTGGCTGCCATACAGAACTAAAGGAGGTTATGTGATACATAGATGTGAACTATCAACTAAGACATTTCAAATCTAATCATTTGAATAATCATCGCTGTGGCAAATGCCTTGAAATGATAGAGAGTCTACCAGCTCGAGCGGAGTATATGAGAGGGCTACTCCTATTTGGATAGTCTACTTGACTAGTTGCTTATGGGTTATCCCCGTGTAAGAATCCCATCACAGTTCTGTGTAAAGCCTACTATTGTAGCCATTATATCTACATCGATTACATCTCCGTTCAATATCATATCGAGGTCTAAACTAATCTGCATACCCAAGATATCTAACTCTTGTACTACATTAACAGCACAGCCATTGACATCAACTTCATCCATTTCGCCATTTGACTCAATGCGAATCGTGTTGTCATCCACCGCCGTGATCTCTAATACAAGATCTAATGGCATTCCTGCACAAGTGGCATCGGCGGTCCATGTTCCAGCCCATGCTTCAGGTGCACATTCATCCTCGTCACTGCCACATGACATAAAGAGGCATATTCCTGCGAACAATAGGAGCGTCTGTAAATACTTCATAAAAAATAGTAGACTTTAATAAAGGTGATCCTTACAATGAGCTTGCAGCTCAAGTCAACCATCAAGATCACACGTCAAATTTTAATAGTGATCCATACTATGAGCTTGCAGCGCAAGTGAACCATCAGACTTGATGGGCGGGATAGCCCCTTGACACGCTTTAATCCAAACAAGATCATTATCCCTCAATCAAAATCCTATTGTAGGCGAGCAGCAGAGGTCACTTGATGCAACGCATATCATGCGATCACATGTTAAATTTATAATAGTGATCCATACTGGACTCGAACCAGTGACCTCTGCCCTGTCAAGGCAGCGCTCTAAACCAACTGAGCTAATGGATCAAGAGGACTGCAAATATGCTAATATTTCTGCGTTGTCAATACTGCTTAACAATTGATTATAAGTCTTAGTTTGCATTATGACCTTTGCAGATCAAGTCATTAACTACACCTTGGGCCTAAAACCTAATTGGAAGCTTCCTAAGGGTATAGACATACTCTTTCCTTATAGTGAAGTTGAATGCCAATCAATTTTCACAACCTTCTATAAGAAGTATTATGATGACAGCCATCAACGCATCATACTCCTCGGTATCAATCCAGGTAGATTCGGCTCGGGCATTACAGGTGTGCCGTTCACAGATCCAAGCACTATAGAGAAACTCACGGGACTAGAAAATAGCTATAAGAAGAAAGCCGAGCTATCATCACAGTTCATCATGCAAATGATTGAAGCAATGGGTGGGCCACAGCAGTTCTTTGGTCATTTTTATATCGGGTCTGTCTGTCCGCTTGGATTCTTAAGAGATAATAAAAACTGCAATTACTATGATGACCCGAAGCTATATGAAGCACTCAAACCAGTAATAGTCGACGCTATAACTAAGCAAATAGAATTCGGCGTATCAACGGAAATCGCCTTCTGCATTGGCCAAGGCAAAAACTATAAAATTCTTCAGGAGCTAAATCGCGAGCATCATTTTTTTGCTCGAATCGAACCACTCCCTCATCCGAGATGGGTGATGCAATATCAAAAGAAACATCTGGTAACTCATATTGATACCTATGTGACTAAATTATCAGAACACAGCGATAATATCCTGTAATAATCAAAAGTTCTATTGTCAGCATGCAACGACAGAATAGCTCCTCACGTCATTAAAATAAAAATCAATGAAAAACCTTTTTATCGTCGCCCTATCGCTTCTAATCATCATTCCGACTATGGCAGGTGACCGAGTCACCCGATCTCTCAAGTCATTTAATGGCATAGACATCTCCAATGGTACGGAAGCGCTACTTGTCCAATCTGACGAGAATAAAATAGACATCGAAGCAACAGGTATCGATCTAAAAAAAATCAAAACAACGGTCAACAATGGCATCCTAAAAATAAGTGTCGATTCAGATTGGTGGCGTCTGAACTGGAATAGCAAACGTAAAATCAAAGTGAAGATTTACCATACTGGAAAAATCAACAGTATAGATGCATCTGGTGGCTCCCAAATAAAAGCTGAGCATAGTATTAACACTGAACAA
>CAZDHV010000003.1:30266-46268 GCA_964505335.1 uncultured Saprospiraceae bacterium
AGATGCATCTGGTGGCTCCCAAATAAAAGCTGAGCATAGTATTAACACTGAACAACTAGCCATTGATGCAGCAGGTGGTAGCATCGTTAATCTTACGCTAAACTCGGAGGTCGCAACAATTGATATTTCAGGTGGTGCGATAGTGAATTTGGATGGCACATCTGATACAATAGAAATTGATGCCAGCGGTGGTGCGATGTTGATTAGTACTAAACTCATCACCCAAAATGCTTCTATCGATGCGGGCGGAGGTGCAATTATCAAAGTCAATGTCAGAGAATCATTAGCTGTGGAGGCGAGCGGCGGAGCTCAGGTGCTTTATGGAGGCCAGCCTACAGATACGGATATTGAGAAGCATTCAGGTGCTAGAGTCAGCAAGATGTAATAGGCCCCTTTGCCGATCTGTGACTATATTGTCATGCCCTTTATACTGAGGTGCATTACAATTGTTATTAGATGAAACTGCGGCGCGGCCTGATTGGACTATTAGGTCCCTTTATATTTTGTTTGATATATTTTCTTTTCAGTCCTGCTGATCTGAGTAGAGAAGGGGTCGCCGTACTAGGCATTGCGATTTGGATGGGCATATGGTGGATTACTGAGTTCACGGATATCGCTATCACTGCTCTTCTACCAATTATACTCTTCCCACTTACCGATGCAGTTGATATTAATGAGACTACAGCAGCATATGGTCATCGCTACGTCTTCCTATACATGGGCGGTTTCTTCTTAGCAATCGCCATAGAAAAATGGAATCTTCATCGCCGCATTGCGCTGAACATTATTTATTTGGTTGGATCCAATATGCAGCGAATTGTGCTAGGCTTCATGTTGGCAACAGCATTCATGTCTATGTGGATATCCAATACGGCAACCAGTGTGATGATGTTACCTATAGCCTTGGCCATAATAGCTCAAGTCAAAGACCATCCTGATACACCTGAAGATGAACGCGACATATTTGGCAAGATGATCCTATTGTCAATAGCGTACAGTGCGTCAATTGGTGGTATTGCCACTCTGTTTGGCACCCCGCCCAACTTAGTATTTGCAGGAATTGTTAAGGAGATCTATGGGACGGAAATCACCTTCTTTCAATGGCTACAGATAGGCCTACCTATCTCTCTCACTTTGTTAGCTGTCGCATGGGTATATCTCACACGATTTGCCTTCAAAATGAAAGTTTCAGGATTTCCAGGTGGCAAACCAGAAATAGCACGCCTCAAAAACCAACTCGGAATCTTTAGCTTTCAAGAAATAATTGTGAGCATTGTTTTTGCCGCTACGGCGATATGTCTCATAGCTCGTCAATGGTTACAGGTATGGCTGCCACAGCTTGATGATAGCATCATCGCTATGGCAGCGGGTATTACGCTCTGCTTGCTCCCAAGTGGGAAATCTGGGGGGAGGATTCTCAATTGGAGCGAAGCCGTGAAGATGCCTTGGGGAGTCCTCATTCTCTTTGGTGGCGGTATGGCCTTAGCTAAGGGATTTACAACGACTGGATTGGCAGAGTGGATCGGGCAACAATTAATATCTCTCAATGGTCTACCTATCTTATTGATCCTCTTCGTACTGATTGCCGCTGTCAACTTCCTTACTGAGATAACATCAAATCTTGCTACTACAGCAATGCTCTTACCTATCTTGGCTTCAATGGCTATATCCGTAGGTGTTCACCCATATTTACTGTTAGTGTCTGCCACAGTCGCTGCCTCATGTGCATTTATGTTGCCAGTGGCGACCCCTCCCAATGCCGTAGTATTTGGCGCGGGCTTACTCAAGATCAGAGACATGAGCAAGACTGGCCTCTGGCTTAATTTGCTATCTATATGTTTCCTAACCTTTTTTATCTATTTCTTTCTTGACCTAATCTGGATCTTAGACTAAACATTTAACCCACCACATATACTAAGCACTTGTCCAGTCACATATGTGGAGCCATCACCCCCTAAAAAGAGACATGCTTCTGCCACATCATCTACAGAACCAAATGAGCCTAAGGGAATATTAGAACTGTAATTATTCTTGACATCGTCAGATAACTCAGCGGTCATCTCTGTCTCAATAAATCCTGGTGTGATGGCATTGCATCGGATACCTCTTGAGCCAACTTCCTTGGCAATAGACTTGGTAAAACCAATTACCCCAGCCTTGGATGCCGCATAATTCGCCTGACCTGCGTTGCCAAAAACGCCAACCACGGAGCTCATATTAATGATAGAACCTGATCGCTGCTTGAGCATAGTACGCAAGGCAGACTTGGTCAGATTAAAAACAGATTTCAGGTTGACGTTGATGACATCATCCCATTGCTCTTCTGTCATGCGGAGCATAAGATTGTCTTTAGTGATTCCGGCATTATTAATTAATATGTCTATCCTGCCGAAGGTATCAGTAGCTTCCTTTATCAGTTTTTGAGCATCTTCCATTTTGCTGGCATCTGATTTAATCCCTATGATATCCTTACCTCCTAAGTCCTTTATAATTTGATTAGCCTTCTCTTCAGAAGAGCGATAAGAAAACACGACTTGCGCCCCTTCCTTCATAAATCGCTCTACGATCCCTTTGCCAATGCCTCTTGTTCCTCCGGTAATTATTGCAACCTTCCCTGTTAATCCTCCTGCCATGTAATCTATTTATGCTATTTATTGTTGTATTTTTTAAGAAAAAGCAAGATATGAGTTCTGTTGTAAAATCAAATCATTTCTCTCCAGGGGTGCTAAGTATGTTACCGCTATTCTATGTGGGTTGGTCAGACAGTGTACTTAGTCCTTCAGAAATTAAACTTATCCATCAGACTATAGATAGTTTAGATTTCCTCAGTGATGACGATAAGGATTACCTGATATCTCATACGAATCCAAAAACGCCACCATCGGCACAAGTTTTTAAAAGTTGGCTCCAGGCCATACGAGCTCAAGCAGACCAGATTGAGCACGGAAAGAAATGTGACCTTGTAGGTCTAGGTATGGCGATTGCAGAAAGCAGTGGCATGCTCGCAAATGGCTCCGAACAAGCCGCAATAACTAAGGCTGCTTTAACCAAGGTTAGTAAAGAACTCGGCATAGACAATCCATGTAGTGAACATTTACTTATAGAGCAACTCTCTGAAGATGGTGATCTAAATGATGGAAGCATTAAATCTATTGTTTCTGGACTTGCTGAAGTACTTGATGCACCATATACAGATCTTAGAAATAGGATGAAAATCTTGTTAACTGATCCCCTCTTCAATCAGGATGCAGAACCTGATAAAGAGATATACCGTCTTAAAGTCTTGAAGCAGGTCAAGGCTCTTGGTGAACAAGGAGTAAGCGCCTTCTCATTTCCCAAACGATTTGGAGGTGAAGAACGACGTGGGGACCATATCGTAGTCTTTGAGATGTTGGCATATGGCGACCTGAGCCTCATGGTGAAATTTGGCGTACAGTTTGGACTGTTTGGAGGTGCTGTTTATTCATTAGGGACAGAATCACACCATAAGAAGTATGTAGAGGCTATGCATCGAGCTGAACTCCTTGGATGTTTTGCCATGACTGAAACTGGACATGGTTCCAATGTCCGAGAATTGCTGACCACCGCAACCTATGATCACACTACTAAAGAAATAGTAGTCCACTCCCCAAGTTTTGATGCGGGCAAGGAATATATAGGCAATGCCCTCCACTCTGAGATGGCAGCAGTATTCGCGCAATTAATAGTTGATGGAGTCAATCATGGAGTACACTGTGTGCTTGTGCCACTGCGCAAGGGAGATCAACTCTTAGATGGTATCAAAGTAGAAGACTGCGGATATAAAATAGGACTCAATGGAGTAGACAATGGTCGTATTTGGTTTGATAATGTGCGTGTGCCAGTTGATAACCTACTGAACAAATACGGCTCTATTGACGCCAATGGAGCATATAGCAGTCCAATAAAAAATGATGGTAAGCGGTTTTTCACCATGCTCGGCGCACTAGTTACGGGTAGAATAAGTGTAGGAGCTGCTGCTAACAACTGCGCTAAGAAAGCGCTTACAATTGCAACTAAGTATGCACTGCATCGCAGACAGTTTGCTGGCAAGCCTGGTCATAAAGAGACCATCATCATGGATTACCCTACTCATCAGGATCGCATCATCCCTGCGATAGCCAAGACATATGCTTATCATTTTGCGTTGAGAGATTTGACAGAAATGTATACCGAGTCGGCTGACGTTGATACCCGCAAGATTGAGACACTGGCAGCAGGACTGAAATCCAAGGCGTCGTGGCATGCTACCGAAACTATTCAGATGTGCCGAGAGGCATGTGGTGGCAAGGGATACCTAGCTGAAAATCAGATCGGACAAATAAAGGCTGACAGTGACATCTTCACCACTTTTGAAGGGGATAATACCGTGTTGATGCAATTAGTAGCTAAAGGCTTACTGACTGAGTTCAAGCAGAATTTTCATGACGAAGGATTTAGAGCTGTAATCTCATTTCTCCTCCGCAAGGCAAAGCACAAGATCAAGGAAATCAATGTGATCGACAAGAACAATGTCGATCAAGGACACCTGATGTCTATAGACTTTATATCCGACGCTTTCTACTATCGATATAACAAGATATTGATTAACCTCAGCGAGAGAATGCGTAAGTATCTAGGGAGGAAGATTGACCCTTATCAAGCATTTCTCAAGACTCAGATACATATGTCCGAGCTTGCTGATGCATATATTGATATGGTTTGCTTAGATTCTATGACCGCCGCCATGCAGAAATGCGAGAATGACAAGACCCAAAAAATGCTCAAGCAGATCATCCAAGTTTATGGTGTTAATACCATTCTCGATCGAAATGGTTGGTTCCTCGAGGCAGAATATATCAGCAGCAATCAGTCTAAGGCATTACGACGAGTAAAGAATAAGCTATTACAGATGACTCGTCCATTTGTTGGTGAGCTCGTTGACGCATTTGGCATTCCTCAAGAATTATTGAGAGCTCCGATCGCAGCTCAAGAGTTCTCCTAATTAGGATCGATGATTAGATAGTTGCCCCAGACCCAGCCTATAGTGCCAGCATAGTTAATCCGGCACCACCTACCTTTTGATCCGTCGATATAAGTCTCTTGTATATCGTACTCTAGGACTGTAACACTGGATCGATTAGGAACTTTCAGGACTACCTGACTCCTCAGGTTAGGCTTCGATCTCATATTAAGCGTTGTATTATCTACTGATACCGTAGCGGTGGTGTGACCGAATCGCTCTTTGTAATCGTTGACAACTCCCTTTAGGCTGTCTCGCTCAGATTTAAGATAAATAACTAACTGCTGTAACTCTGAGTTAGACATTGATCCAATATCCTCACTTGAATGGTCAGATTGAGATGAAGAGAAGAATCCGCTGATGACCTGCCCTGGGCTTTGTTTTTTAAGCAATGCTGTGAACATAACTGCGCTTATCAAGGCGAACACCACAAAGCTCACCCAAGTCCAAATTTTTCTTGTATTAGTTTTACGACGATTTCTCATTAGACTTAATCAGACAATCTATTTAACAGCATTAAACATGTTTTCTACATCTGACAACTCGTACTGCTCACCAAAGCCAGCTTGCAGGGTATATTTAACGTCGCTCTGTAGTCTGATCACCCTGAAATCATAGTTAATATAATCCTCAGTGACCTTTTTTTCATAGATGAACCCATTCTCTGTTTCCTCTATCATTTTGGAGAAGAACTCTGACCCTTCGATTTCTGACTTGATTCCTTCCAATAATTTAGCTTGATCCAATATGTCTGTTTTAGAAGAATAAATCTGAATATTATATCCCCCATTAAGAGTGTCAACAATAGTAAGATCCTTCATGATACCCAAGTCGTCGCTATTAATAGATGTATTAGCTGGGGCCATAATCTTGATAGGCATGCCATGAGCCATCAAGTCTAAAGGCTCATAATTTGAGGTATTACTCTCACAAGAGTAAACTACTACCATCAATAATGCCAATAGCAGACATCTGTATTTTATCATCATAATATATGTGATTTATAAGATTTATCAAATATCTTGAGGATCGTAAGGATTAACTCAACATACTCACCCTAACCATCCGCTGTAAGACAGGCAAAAATACAACCATTGTAAAAATACTGGCTATAAAATGATCAAGGAGGTGAAATTCAGGAGGGGAGTGTATACCGTGTTTTCGATACTATGGATGGTAATCATCTTTTTCGATTACATTGATAAACATCCCATCTACTGGTTGTCAATTGTTAAATTCAAATATCCTATTTGGCTGATAATCAATCTATTAATGGGTGTTTTGTTATCAGCTTACAGTACTGGATTAGGATTCTTCAAAAGGTTTGGACCTCCTAAAATTAATGGCATATTAGTATATCTCTTATTTCTGTTCATCTTGATTTTGTCTGCATTCTGTTTCAATCAGTATATGAAGCTTGATTTGAATATTAACCATTATTCACATTTAGTTACAAGGTCATCTTATACATTGCTTGGTGGGTTAATTGTATTTCTCTCTGCCTTTAGCATAGGAGATTTAGTTATAACTAGACTGTTTAAACAAGTCCTTCCAACTATTACGAGGATACTATCCTCTATGGCATTGGGATTATTCGTCATAAGTCTTTTACTTTTTGTTATCGGCGCCTTGAAGATCTTAACCAGCATTGTCGTAATAGTGCTACTGATTTTGCCCATTCTGGCAAATTACAAGAGCAATATCAGGCATTTGAGGAACTGGTTTTGGGAGCCATTTCAACTCCCTAAGAAATGGTCATTTTGGAGTTCTCTCATGTTATACGGCTGTCTTGTCTTGTCGACTATAAACTTCTTTTATACGCAGGCGCCATTCCCTATGGGCTTTGATGCACGCAATTACTATATCAATATTTCCCAGCTAATAGCCCAAAATGAAGCCCTCGTGCCGGGCTTCCAACCATATGCTTGGAACCTCATTGCCTCGGTAGGCTACATTGCATTCTTAAGTCCTGAGATTACCTTGTTTCTGAGTACGATCGGAATCTTCCTCTCGAGTTGGGGCATCTATGAATTGTCGGTAAGATACCTAACAATCAAGCCAGACTACGCCATAATGGTGATTCTGATCTTTCTGTTAACCCCAGCTATCATGAATCATTGGATCATTGAATTCAAGGTGGACTTAACTTTACTATTTATACAGTTGTCTATCCTATGTGTACTCTGCAATTGGCTTGTGAATAAGAAGGAGCAAATACTACTATCCAATCGATCAGATTGGAATACGCTACTCATCATATCCTTATTGATAGGATTTTCACTTTCTATTAAAGTGCTCAGCGTATTTCTCGCCTTCGGCGTGGTTCTCGTTTATTATCTATTTCATCGAGATCGCTGGGGTTCTGTCGGGATAGCATGTCTTGGAATAAGTCTCCCTATACTATTGCAATTAGATAATATAAGCGGAGTTAGGAGCTATTTTGAAAACCCTAATCATGCTGCGTATCTATTCGCATTCCTAGGCGTTGCGGCATTAGCCTATTCTATGTATATAAATATCAAGACCCATACTATTCCATTATTCAAGATAATTTCAATAACCGGATTTGTGAGCATGCTTTGTTTCAGTCCTTGGGTTGCAAAAAATTACATGGATAACCCAAAAGCTAGTGTGGTACAGCTCTTACTTGGTAAAAAGCCTCAAGCAGATATCAATGTTAAAATCATAGAAAAAAACTATAAGAGGTGATCAGTAAATCTATTTTAAAATATTGGCTTCTGTTGACCCTGACTTTATGCAGTATAGCTCCAATCAATAGTCAAGAGGTCAATGATCATGTTGAGGAATTGAGCCAACAAGATGGCCGCAGAGAGGAGATACAGCGCTACTTTGGGTATGAGGATCTCTTTTTCAGATTTACGACATTGCCATATGATGCAAGCCAAAACACAAATCAAGCAGGAAGATTTGTTGATTTCGGCTACCTGCTATTGGCCTTGTTTCCAGTTGTTCTATTGGGTCTAACTTATCGGAATAGGAGATTATTCTATAGTCTCGAGGTATTGTTTGTAATATACTTAGGATCGTGTTTTATCTATTCACGAATATTTACCAAGGCAGGACTTCTGAATGCTAAGAATTTTGACAATGCGCCTGCTGACAAAATCGATATGCTTGATAACTTTTTGGGTGTTCTATACAAGTCTGCTGACTTTGTACTTAGCCCAATTGTTATTTTAGTGAATGGACTCGTCGAAGTCAATAACTCATTGGTATATCTTATTCTGTTCACAGCCTTCGTTGTCCCGTTCATATATATCAAGAGATACTCGCTCAATAGATCATTATGGATCATCTTTTGTGCATACACGTTTCTCTGGTTGATCCTTTCAGGAGGCATCTTGTGGTATGGGTTCTTACTCATTCCACTTGGACTCATATTAATATTTAACAATTTCAAGCTGCAGACGCAGCATAGTATCCTAGTGCGTTCAGTGGCTATTGGGTTCTGCTTGTTATGGATATTGATGTCAGGAGCATCAAGAATATCTTTTCTGGACTACAGATTAAATGAGGGAGAACATGCTGGTAAGAGCCTAGTTAATTCTCTTTTATTCCCTTATGCTGTAGGGCTCTATGACGAACAGCAGACTCTGGATAATATCTCACCATATGTGTCAAAAGCGTTAGACAAGATCAATGGGGATGATGCCTACATCTATATGATTGGAACCAGTTTTGCCTATAATATTGAGAATAATGTGAGTCGCATCTTTCAGGATAACCTCTTGAGCAGCTATACCAAGTTGGTAGATATTTATGAAGAAAAAGATCTTCTAATAGAAGCCTTAAAGGCTTCTGATTTTGGATATATCATAGTTGACCTGAATACGCCAACTCTAGACCGTACACCAGAAAGAAGCTTATCCAAAAAGTATTTGCTACTCTTACAAATGCTTTATAATAATCCTGATGTCAGTCTGATGGCTACAGATAAAATTGTAGAATTTGTAGATTCGAATGGAAATACGCAGAAGATCGCCAATGTGTTTGGCGACAAAGTGATCGCACAAGGATCCTATGCTATCTACGAAATATTATAACTTCGTTCCATTTGGAAGTTAGCCCTACATATGATGATGTCTACGTAGTAGTCCCTGCTAAGGATGAAGAACGCTATATCGATATACTAATTGATAGGTTAGATCATCTTGGATTTGTTAATATTGTTGTCATCAATGACAATAGCCAAGATGGGACGGCAATCCTCGCCCGAGAGCGAGAAAATGTAGTTGTCCTTGATCACAGCATCAACCTAGGAGCTGGAGCTGCAACCCAAACAGGTATAGCCTATGCAGTATCCAATGGAGCCAAGGTCATCGTAACTATCGATGCCGATCTGCAGCATAATCCGGACGACTTGATTAAATTGATCAATGTGCTCAGAAAGGAAAACTGTGATCTCGTCATTGGTAGTAGGTTTCTGCAAGAAAATGACATTCCTAAGAGTAGGATTTTCTTTAATAGGATCGCAAATGTCGTGTCGTGGTTTCTCACTGGAACTTATCTGTCCGATAGCCAATCTGGGCTTAAGGCATTTAATCATAATCTCGCCAGACACTTAGACTTGAAGTATGACGGTTTTGAATTTTGTATGGAGATTATCAAAGAAGCTAAATCCAACAAGCTAAAGATTAAGGAGATACCTGTTTTCGTGAGTTACACTCCCGAAACTCTGAACAAAGGTCAAGGACTCTGGTCTGGTATAAGAATCATCAGCAAACTGATGTCACCATTCTCATAAGAAGGGCACCTCAAATGAGGCATTTTTCAGACGCTCAAGCTGATTATCGTGATTACATTGAGGCTGCTGGGAGAAATTATTCATTTCAGCAATTAGGTCTTTATGCGTCTGGACATATCTACAGCCATTGCCTCCAACCTCTCGGTGGATCTTAGTATCAGACAATATTACACATAAGCCTGAAGACATAGCTTCAAGAATCGGCAATCCAAACCCCTCATAGTGCGAGGCAAACAAGAACGTATCGCTGTTTCTATATAGACTATTCAATTCATGATCATCGACATACCCGGTCAATCGCACTTTATCCCCAATTGATGAGGACCTAAGTGCATCATAAAATGTCTTGCTCTTCCAACCTTTTGCGCCAGCAATTACCCATGTAAATTCTCTTTGGTACTCTTCATACCATTGTGTCAAGGCCTCAAGGATGAACAGATGATTTTTCCTAGGTTCAACAGTACCTACAGTGAGCAGGTTAATCAGGCCATCTCCTGGGGTCTCACGGGCCCGTACACGACTAGTTGGTACTTCGGGATAGCAAGCATTAATCTTACTTGGTTCCACGTTGAGGTGTGTCACGATGTCGCTTAGAGTTGTATTGGAGTTACAGATGATAGCATCCACAGATCGGAGCAATTTGCCAAAGTGATTCTTATGCCACCATACTGAAGGCTTATCGTGATGCTCTGGATATAAGATCGGAGTGAGATCATGTACGACGGTCACTCGCTTAATATTTGATGGCAATCTAAAAGGGCCAAAATGTGCCATCTCAATAGCAACATCAGCTCCTACATGCTTAATCCGCTTAGGAATCTCGCGAAAATATCTAAATCGATAATGACCGGGCAGCCAATTTTTGATCGGTATCACTTCATTTGTAGAGCCTTCTATATCGTACGGTGCTGAAGTGATATGATGATAGCTATGTTGAGGATATTCAGTTATTGTTCTCTCGATGAACTGCCGAGTATATACGTGGATACCCGCTGATTGTGTAATTAAATTATCTGCTACAAAAACGACCTTCATTTAAAACTAACTCACAAATTTTCGGGGGTCTATTTCGATCCATGTAGCCTCTCCGATCGCCTTAACCTCTCCGTCGCTATTGAATATGGCAGAACCAGAATAGTTCTTCTTCTTTTCAGAACCGAGATACCAACCAGAAACTATTAGTTTTTCTGACTTATTAATATTTGCCTTTATATCCACTGTCATACGTCCTAGGACGAGCACCTTCTCTTCTTGTATCTGCGTAATCGCATATGCTCCAGGACAGTCTAGTGCCGACCAAATAAATTCAGTCTTCATCTGCCCTTCATCATCATATAGATCATCGAACGATCTGAACGGCGCTGCTACATAGTCTCCACTTCCAGAAACACCAGTGAACAATCTCAAGCCATCATTTTCACTTCGCTGAGGACCACATACAAAGCAATGAGGAAATGCGTGCCTCTTAAAACCTGGATATCTCGTCTCACATAACACAGCATCGGCCATTGATGGAATTACCTTTGGCGCTATAGTGACCATCGAACTCTTAGCTCTAGCAACGATAGCATTCTTGTGTGTCAAGGTCCACTCCTCCCCTTGGTCAGCCAACTTCATTTCTACATCAAGAGGTGGTGGTTTATGTAGTGTCACTTGCACTATACCGCCTATTTCCTTGGCCATCAGACCTCCAACATAGCCTCCATTACCGGAATTAGGGGGCCCATTGAATCGAGAATTCACTATCATAGTTAGTCGTTTCCCTAAGAAAACTGATTTATAATTTCGGTTCGTATACAGTGGCTGAAAAATATGGTCACCCCAACTCAAGAACCATGGGTGCGTGATCAGAAATTTTCTGCGCTCTATAGTCTTGGAGATAATAGCAATTGCTAACGATGGGCGCAAGATCAGGTGTGACGATGGTATGGTCATACCTGTATCCATTACCCTGATGACTAAACCAAGAATACTCTAATTTATCTTCATGAATATGGCGATACGCATCTTTCCCTAGCTCTTGTGTTAGCTCTATAAATTGGTCCTCATACCAGAAGGAGTTTTTCTTTTGATCCACATAATTCTTGCCTGTGTTGAGATCGCCACATATAATAATAGGGGCAGTTCGATTCTTAACTTCATTGACTACCCAATCAAACAGCGTGTGCTTCTTCTTATGCGGAAAGTAGCCCCCATAAATTACAAAGGCTTTATACTTCCCAATAAGGACATTGTGAGGGTAGCTCGCATCTGGACAATCTGATATCGATGCATCAAAAGGAATCATGGAAGCCATAATGACACTATTGTCATCTGCAGATGACGCTGTAACTGCTTGGTATCGATAGCCCAATGCAAGTAGCTTAGCTCGCAGGGTCGATCCTCGATCATTATTGCGGTATTCCGTCAAGACCAGTATGTGGGCATTAATCGTCTTTATAGCTCCTACGATCTGAGTGAGCCTACTCCCCCCTCCTTGCCTTATATTCCAAGAGAGGATTTTAATCACGCTTGTTTTTTCAATTTGGCCTCTTCAATGCTCGCCTTAAGTGCATCCATGATATCGACAACAGGTGCTTGCTTGACTTCTTCATTGCTAACACTGATTACCTGCTTACCATCTATCTTCTTCTCGACAAGTTCCATGAGGGCATCACGATAACGATCTTTGAAATCTACTTTGTCAAAAGTTGTCGAGAGCGAATCTACCAAAGTCATGGCTAGATTGAGCTGCTTCTCATCAACCTCGACTTCCTCTGCAAGATCTGGCACCTTCTTCATATCACGTATCTCATATGGAAAGCGCAGCTTGTACATGATCAAGCCATTATCCTTGGCATTGAGCAATACGACATCTTCTTTATCTCTGAGGATAATGCGCCCCACTCCAGCTTTACCGGTCTTCTTCAGCACTTGAGTAAATAGCGAGAAAGTCTGCTGTGCCACCTCACTCGATGGGCCTACATAATATACCGCTTCAAATCGACTCGGATGCACCTCGTCGATATCGACGAATGCCTCTATATCGATTGCTCTTGTACTCTTCAGCTTGAGCGCATCAAACTCGCCAGACTCGAATACTACGTATTGGTCTTTATCATACTCAAAGCCCTTGACGATATCACGAGAGGATACCTTCTTCTCGCACGTCCGACATACCTTATGGTATGATATCCGGCCATTGTCTTCCTTGTGGAGCTGATTAAAACGGATGTTATTCTTAGTCTCGACGGCATTGAATATCTGAATCGGTATGGTAACCAGTGAGAATCGTATGTGTCCTTTCCAAATTGAGCGCATAATATTAAGTCGTTATAATTTTAATGAATACAGGTTCTCTGAGCGTACCATTTGGTGTCATCGAGGCATATTTCACCAAGCATCGGATATCGCTTTCGATCCATATCGTTCGATCCGCCTCGTCAATTTTAATGTCTTCTGGCGGGACCATGGTGTTTTGAGCTTTCAGCAAAGTAGTTATTTCCTTCAGTAAATTATAATCAAAACCCGTACCTACTTTGCCGATATAGTTCTCATCGGCATCCATAAGATGTAATGAGCCGAATAGACCACTTCGGTCTCCCTTGCCTTCTGTATAGCCCACTATGGTCGCCTCCATCTCTGTGCGAGATTTAATTTTATACCAGTCTTTGGTTCTGGCGCCGATGTGATATCTACCATCTTTAGTCTTAGCCATGATACCCTCCATTGTTTTTGCTTGGATGGCAGCGAAGAGTCCTGCGCCATCCTCAAATGAATTACTGTATCTATAGGCTTCACCCCACTTCAGACATGGCTTGAGTAATGCTCTTCTACGTGTCAGCGGTTCGTCTATTGTATCAAATCCATCTATTGACAACACATCAAACAGGTAACAACTCACCTGTTTTTGAGCCTTTTTTATGGCTCCTCCTTTAGAATGCATCCTGCTGATTACATCGGCGAATACAGGTCTGCCCTGATCATCCAATACCACGATCTCTCCATCAAATATGCCATACTCAACGTTAAAGAGCTTGGGATCCAACAACTCAGGAAACTGCTGAGTCATGTCTCTGCCGCTGCGACTCTTGATATGAACTTCGTCTTCGTTGAGATAGATGAGCACTCGGATACCATCCCACTTGACCTCATACACATAGTTACTATTAGAAGGAATATCTGTACGTTGATCCGCTAGCATGGGCTTTAATGAGCTGCCCTTGTTAAGGAATGGCTTATCATCACTCAGCGTCATCAGCCATTGATCTTCTCGCTTTGTTTTGACGAGGTGATACTTATGCTGACCGAGGCTGAAGACTAATTTATTTTTCTCTTTAGTATGCCAGATCGTCGTACCAGTCTCGATAGTCCACATCTCGCCTGCGCCATAAGCTCCCTCGGGGATAACGCCTTCAAACGTCAGATACTCTATCGGATGATCCTCTGTCCTTATAGCTAATCGTTTTTGACCTTTATCTACAGGGGGACCCTTAGGGATTGCCCATGACCATAGGACCCCTTGATCCTCCAACCGTAGGTCATAGTGGAGATTGCTCGCATTATGAAACTGGATGGAATAGCGATCCTTATAATTAGCCCTTACTAGGGCCATAGGTTCAGGTGTTGTATTGAGATCACGCTTCTCAACATAGTCTTTCAGTCGCTGGTCTACCTCTTGTGGTGATGTCGCTGCCTCCAGAGTACTCTCCACAACTAAGGGGACAGCCATATCGTCCCAATCCTGCCAGGCCGCTACCGCTGCTGGCAGATGATCCTTATAGTTATTGATGTTAATTTCCTGGGATGACTCCAGTGTCGCTAATCTCTCCCAAGGTATAGGCATAGATATCGGTGCACCTACTTTTCCTCTCAGACTATAAGGCGCAACAACGGTGTTAGTCTCATGATTGCGATAGATATCTATTAATATTTTACCCTTCCGCTTACTCTTAGAGATCTCGAGGGTGTATGCATTGGGATACTTTGCAATGAGCATCTGGGCAATAGTCTTACATCGCTCCTTGACTTCTTCAAAGGTGTGCTCGGGCTTGAGTGGCACCATTAGGTGTAGGCCTTTTCCTCCTGATGTTTTTAGGTATGTAGTATAGCCCTGAGCATCAATAACAGATCTGAGGCGCTCAGCTGCCATCACCACATCCTTGAAGCTGATCTGTTCATCGGGATCTAAATCAAACACCATATAGTCCGGGAGTCCGGGCTGCCCTACCCTGAACGCCATAGGATGTAGTTCAAGGGCTGCTAAGTTAGCCGTCCA
Organism: uncultured Saprospiraceae bacterium; assembly: GCA_964505335.1. Lineage (GTDB taxonomy): Bacteria > Bacteroidota > Bacteroidia > Chitinophagales > Saprospiraceae > GYS-P2D. The sequence continues at coordinate 45,309 of CAZDHV010000003.1, forward strand.
GGCCAAGCCTGCAGCACTCTTAATGTATATATAGTCAATGCTGCGATTGTCATGGGTGATCTGGAAGCTCTCCATCCAGTCTGGTGCATAATCTGGTCTGGTCTTACTATAGAACTGATGCGCCGTAACTCCATCGGGATACCTGATCAGCGTCATGGGACGCTCCTTGATAAATGGTATCATATGCTCCGCCATTCCGAGAAAATACTGGATGATCTCAGCCTTAGGGATGCTGAGTTCTGGATAGATAATCTTACTGAGATTAGTCAGCTTTAATTTTCTTCCTTCTACCTGTGTATGTACTACCTTAGATGACACCGAGATTTGTTGTGACGCTCATATTATTAAGAAGCAACAATGAATCCAAAAAAATAAGTCCTTCATATAGGTTATCGCAATCATCAAGCGATAGCCTTTAGATAAGGCGTATTTGAGCAGAATACTAAGTAGGCCCAATATGAATACATTATTAAAGCTTGTTCTGTTTTATCTATTAATCAGTCTCTGGATGAGTTGTCAAGATGACTATCAGGAGCGTACAGAGAGCTGGCAAGCAGAGCGCTTAGCTGAACTACGAGCTCCATATGCTTGGCCATCAGTAGTTGGATTGTATGGACTAACGGAGACTGATGTAACCTTTGGATCAGCAGAAGACAATGACATCATCATTGAAGGAGATGCCGCAGCTCAGATGGGTCAAATCATTTATCAAGAGGGTAGTTACTATCAAAATATGGCCGAAGAGCTTGAGGTAACATTGGAAGACAAAAAGATTAACTCAGAAATCAGGCTGCTCACCGATAAGGATGACGATGGACCTACAATCATCTCTTGGCAGAGTTATCAATGGCACCTCATAAAGCGAGATGAAGACACGTACCTAAGAGTGAAAGATACACTTAGCTCCTATCGATCTCGGCTATCCACTATTCCTTACTACCCTATCAGTCCAGCATGGAA
>CAZDHV010000003.1:46368-50037 GCA_964505335.1 uncultured Saprospiraceae bacterium
AGTGATGAGCATAGCTACTTCGTGATAATCTCAGATCAGACGACAGGCTTTGAGACTTATGACGGCGGACGATACCTCTACCCTAAGAAAGCCGATAGCGATGGGCAAACCTATATTGATTTTAATCGGGCTGAAAATCCACCATGTGTATTTACACCCTATGCTACCTGCCCTCTACCTCCTGTGGACAATCATATTGACGTCAAGATTGAGGCTGGTGAGCAAAAGATGCTATTATATGCATATGAATAGTGACAGTTAACATTTAGTCTATGAAATCACTTAAGTATATCTTTTGGCCTATTCTAGGCATTCTTGTTACTTATAATATCTCCTGTTTTTCACAAGATCCTACAGGCGAGCTTCCACCTTCAAAAGAAAATGCGCTCTCTATCAACTTGGCAGGTACAACACCATTTATTGGAGTGTCGTATGAACGATTACTTTCTGATAAAATTAATATAGAAGCGGGCCTTGGCGTATTTAGTGCTGGCATTGCCATTAAATACTTCCCGTTCTCCATTGTTGACAATAAAATGGTTGTAGATCTAGTCCTGGGCTCTAATGTATTTGCAACACCATTTGATACTTTTGGGTCTTCAGACTTCTCCAGTATTAGTTTCTTATTAATTGGCTTAAGCTACTTTGGTAAAGAAGGATTCAACTTTGGCTTGGGTATTGGGCCAAGTATTAATTATGACTTCGAATTCAATGAAATCTCTCAGCCGATCTATGGAAATCTGAAGTTAGGATATAGATTTTAAGCTTTGTTTATCTTACATTATCTGTCAATTGTTGATATGAACAAAGCAATTATCTTTATTGGAGTCCTATGTGCAGGAGCATTCACTTTTTCTTGTGCAAAGATTGAAAATTTCACAGAGATCGGAACTCCGAGATATTCAGGAAGTTTTGCTCCAACATCATCAACCAATCCAGAAGAAATTAAAATCGTCTCTTTCAACATTGAATTTGCAATGAAAATTGATGAGGCTATTGAAGAATTGGAATCATCAGAAAATTTAAAAAACGCAGATTTTATCTTACTACAAGAAATGGATGAGGTAGGTACTGATGCTATTGCCCAAGCTCTTGAATACAACTATGTCTACTATCCTTCGAGTCGTAATCTTGATGATCAACTCTTCGGTTTGGCGATACTGTCTAAATGGCCCTTAAGCGACGATGAAAAAATATTGCTCCCACATGAAGCAATTAACGAACGTAGAAGGATCGCAATATCAGCTAACGCATTAGTTGGCGATCAAACCGTAAGACTATATAATATTCATACCGCAACTTTTACCCTGCCCAAATCAGAAAGAAGAGATCAATTCGAAGCGCCAATAGCTCATCTAAATCGACTGGAAGAGACAGAGGCAATAACACATACTATTATTGCTGGAGATTTTAACACAGATAAATCAAATGACATCGACTATCTCGTTAATTTGTATGGTTCTGAAGGGTTTATTTGGGCGAGTGAAGAGATCGGTCCAACATTTCAAATTCTGAGTGGTATAAAAAGCTTCACATTAGATCATGCCTTTACTCGTGGTTTTGATCTAATCGATGCAGGGAAAAATCAAGAGACCATCGCTAGTGATCACCTTCCGATCTGGCTACGATTAAGATATTGATATAAGTTAACATGCAAGCTTGTCTGAGTTAATCGATCATGGAGTAATCCGTCACCTTAGGAAACTTAAACAGGTATGTTCAGTCTCATCGTTATTAATTCGAGTACATCACCTTTGGGAATTTACTTCGTTGTCATTGAGGATGCCCTCAACACGCACGTACTTATCACTGCAAAATGTCATTGAGGAATGAAGTAAGCATGTGTACAATTCGGTTAGAGATTCATTGCGCAGTGACAGCTTAAAATTTTAACAACCATAAGGTGGCATTGGGGTATCACAAATACAGTTATGATGTATAGTGGATAGACTCTAAAGTAACTTTAAGAAGCCTATCCACTAATCTTCATCTTAATTAAGCAGCCGTGCTTTCCCTCTTGCCAAGTTTCATAAATTCATTGACGACTACTTCAGTGATATATCTGGTCTGACCGTTGCCGTCTTCATACTTGCGGTGCATCAATTTACCTTTAACGGCGAGCTCATCACCTTTCTTGACCATCTGCTGCATCAGTTCAGCCGTCTTGCCCCATGCGACTATATTGTGCCATTGGGTATCTTGGATTTTCTCCCCTTGATTGTTGCGGTAGTAGTCATTAGTAGCAAGTGGCGCTTTAGCTAATGTCATGCCTGAATCAAAGGATCGGGTCTCTAAGTCTTGACCAATGTGTCCGATGAGTTGTACTTGATTTCTAAGTGTATTCATTGTGTGAAATGTTTTATAATCTGCGCATGGCAGATCGGATGAAATAAAAATTTATCGATGTCATTTCTATCGACAACTCAAAGGTGGGGGCGAAGTCAAGTCATTACCAAAATATATTCGGATGTTTCCGTTTATATACGGTTATTTCCGTAAATAATCTTTTATAATGCTCGCTATCAACAAGTTAGACTCGCTCTGCTATTCTGAATAAAAACAGGATATCCTAAGGATCGCTTCAAATAGGATATCGAGAGGACTTCCTGACGATCAGAATCTGATCATCGCTAAATCGCATCCAGGCGAAGTCATACACATGATGATAGGTCTTGCCTTCTTTATTGATCGTGAACTTAGTAATATAGTTATAGTTGAATCTCTTACGATCCAATACCATAGATAATACCTTCTTCTGAGTGGTATACTTGCCCATTACTTCAAGTAGTATTGTTCTATTGCGATGAAGTATTTTATCGATAGCTTTTGTATGTCTCGGATTAGTTGCTCGCAGTTTGCGATGATATTCAGTCTTACAGGAAACACTACAAAAGATCTTATCGGATCTCCCGCTAAACTCTTGTTTGCATAATCGACATTGTCCTTTCATAACATCTCACAACTAATAAGGCTCCTTAAGTATCACAGTATACAATTACATTAGTCGATACACAACGGTTAACAAACGTATAATATTCTAATAACCTGATTTTCTGTTGATTAGAGGCTAATACTCTCTTATATTGTCTGCATGTCAGCTATTATATATACAGGTAAGCCCAATGCCAAGCGTATTAAATTTCATATCCCATATCGGAAAATTGAATGGCGAGGACAGATCAAACTGCTTAACTCGTCCTTCTATCATCGCAATCAGAAGCTCTGGAGCGTTGCCAATACTCCCGTGATGAAAAAGAAGATCCAAGAAATATTTGGTACTGATTTCACGCTCGTAGAGTCCTCTCCTACCAAACCCCGAGATTATATAGACATCAGTGAAGAGGAGTCTATCGTCTTAGCAGAAATAGAAAAGAAAATCATCCTAAAAGGATATAGCGCCCATACCAAGAGATCGTATAAGGCTGAGTTAATCTCATTTCTTACCTATCATAGAGGACAAGTAATAGAGTCACTATCCAAAGAACAAATAGAAACATACATCTATCAGCTCATCACGAAATACAAAATCTCTGAGTCGAGACAGAACATAGCTATTAATGCAATTAAGTTCTATTATGAACAGGTCCTCCAAAAGGATCGAAGTTTCTACGACTTACAACGCCCTAAGAAATCCAAAACAATACCTAATGTACTCAGTCAAAAAGAAGT
>CAZDHV010000004.1:0-24847 GCA_964505335.1 uncultured Saprospiraceae bacterium
TGATTTATTCTTCTTAAAATAGAAATAACCTTCAGTTTTGTATTTAAGTTTATAGGCTAAAAAATACATAGCCGGCACAATCACTAGTGTCAAAAATGTTGAAAAGACCAACCCGTAGATAACTGTCCATGCCAGAGAACCCCAAAGGGCTGTAGTATCTCCTCCGAGATAGAACTGAGGGTCTAAATCGCTGATGATCGTAAAGAAATTGATATTAAACCCGATAGCTAAAGGGATTAAACCAAGGACAGTAGTAATCGCTGTGAGGAGTACAGGTCTCAATCTGGTTGACCCACCCTTCACAATTGCCTTTTTGACGTCATCACTGTCGAGGTCAAGAATGGAATCTACACCTATGCTTTCTCTTTTGCGCTGGATCAGTAGGTTGATATAGTCGATCAGTACGATGGCATTATTAACTACAATACCTGCAAGAGAAATGATCCCTACTCCTGTAAAGATTACACCAATGGTGCGCCCAGTCACCACATATCCTAAGAAGACCCCAATGGTGCTGAACACGATCGACAAAATGATGATGAATGGGCTATAAATCGAATTGAACTGTGCCACCAGAATGATGAAGATGGTAAATAGGGCAAGGATAAATGCGCCCACCAAAAATTCAGAATCTTCGGCCTGTTGTTCTTGCTCACCAGTAAACTCGATGCTAATCCCTTGTGGCAATTCGTAATTACTCATGACATCCTTGACATCTGTCACTATAGCATTGGCGTTGTAACCCTGTAAGACATTTGAGTATATGGTGATCACACGCTTCTGATCCTTACGTTTTATCGCATTGTAGCTTGTCGTGTACTTATAGTTGACAACACTACTGATAGGTACTTGGGCTATGCGACCGTTAGACTGGTTGCGAAAAGTGATTTTCTGATTCATGAGCGCATTGACATCATAGCGATAGTCTTCGTTGAGTCGTAACATGATCGGATACTCGTCTTCTCCGACCTTATATTTAGAGACTTCTTTACCGAATACGGAGGTTCTTAAGGCTAGGGCAATTTGTGCTGTCGATAGATTAAATCTTCGTGCAGCTTCTCGATCTATTGATACTTCAAGTTCGGGCTTGGCAAGACGTACATCACGCTTGAGGCCTTCGATACCTGCAATTTTATTTCTATTAATATGGTCAACTATGTTTTGACTGACATCAGATAGTTCATCGAGATTTTCACCGATTACTTCGAGATTGATGGGTAAGCCAACGGGTGGGCCATCAGAATTTTGGTCAATAACAAAATTTACTCCAGGAACATCTTCGATACCATCTCTGATGGCTTCCATTGCCTCAGAAGACTTCATTCCGTCACGATCTTGAAATGAAACGAAAGATACGGTGATACGAGCTTTGTGTGGAGTTAATCCAGGTTCTGGTGGTGAATTTGGATCAGATGTCTCCTCGCCGATCTGAGTTAGAATCTCCTCGACGATGTCTTGATAGGGTTCTACAGCAGTCTTTACGTCCTGCTCTATTTTTTTGACGATCTCATTAGTGGCTTCTATGTCCGAGCCTAATGGTAGATCGACGAATACATTAGCATATATAGGCTCACCTACTGGGAAGTACTCTACATCAGGCATAAACGTGTTAAACAAAAATATAGAACCTACAAAAAGCCCGATAGAACCTAAGAAGGTTGCATATGGGCCAACACCTCTCAGTACAGTCTGAATAAACCGATCATATTGTCGCTCCAAGAATGGTAGACCCTTGCCTTGAAGCCACACAGCGCTTGGTCTAAATATGAAGTGATTGATCACTGAGACAATGGCAATAATACCAAAGAGATTCCTCACCCACATGATACCTGTGAAGTGTCCTGCTGTAGCAATAACGATCATCATGAGTACGCCTATAAGTACATTTCTAGTTTTTCTGCGCCACTGAGAGGTATCGAGTGCACCTGCGTCAACCTGCATAAGTCTTGATGTGAATACTGGATTGATGACCAAAGCGACGAACAGTGATGATGTCAACACGGCTATTAGGGTGAGCGGGAGATATACCATAAACTGACCCATAACTCCTGGCCATAGCGCCAATGGTATGAAGGCGGCTAGTGTAGTGGCAGTTGATGCCATGATCGGTAGGGCCACCTCGCCAGCACCATACTTAGCTGCCTTCCATCCTGAATATCCCTGTTGCATGTAGCGATAGACGTTTTCGACCACCACGATGGCGTTGTCCACAAGCAATCCCAGGGCCAGTATCAGCCCAAAGAGTACGACCATATTGAGGGAAGTACCAGTAATGTCAAGAAATAGTATGCCCATCAACATACTTAGCGGAATAGAAATACCTACAAAGAGAGCATTTCGCAATCCAAGAAAGAATAGCAATACCAAGACCACTAATATGACACCAGAGATAATACTATTTTCAAGAGTAGCTACGGACTCTTTAGTAGCCTGAGATTGATCGTTAAAAACTGCGAGATTGACATCAGACGGAAGGTTTTGTTTTTCGTCTTCAAGTAACTGCTTCACAGTCTCAGCGATATCAATGACATTACCTCCACGGCGCTTGATGACATCGAGCGATATAACTGGTAGACTATTTGACCGAGCATAACTGGTACGCTGCTCAAATCCATATTCCACTGAGCCAAAGTCCTTAAGATATATCGGTCGTTGATCTTCTGATTTAACGATGATATTTTGAATCTCTCTGACATCCTGAAACTCTCCGAGGATACGGATAGACCGACGAAAATCATTGGCGACCAACTCTCCTGCGGATAGTGATAAATTCTCATTGGCTATGGCAGCCTCAATATCATTAAATGAAACTTGGAGTGATTGCATTTTGATCAAGTCGACATTGATCTTGACCTCCCTGTCGAGTGCTCCTTTCAGATCAACCTTGTTGACCGATTTAAGGCTTTCTATTTTGTCCTGGACATTCTCGGCGATTGTACGGAGTTCATCCATGCCATAGTTTCCTGAGATGTTGACCGTCATAATAGGAAATTCCGAGAAAATGATCTCTTTGATGTCTGGCTCTTGATCCAGATCGTTGGGGAGTTCACTTTTCGCCTTGTCCACGGCGTCTTTTACTTTACGCAGTACTGCATCTTGATCTTCATTGGCATCAAACTCGACTAAGATCACCGAGAAATCTTGAATAGAAGTCGAGTTGAGGTTCTTAATACCACTAATCGTATTAAGTTCTTTTTCAAGTGGTCGTGCAATCAAGGATTCGATATCAGCTGCCGAGTTTCCAAAATATGGGGTGTTAATAAATATCGTAGGTAGGCTGGCCTCAGGATAGGACTCCTTAGGCATAGCAGTATAAGATCGCAGGCCAAAGAGGAGGATCATGAAGGCCAAGATGAATATGCTGGTGCCGTTGTCTACGGCCACATCAGTTAAACCAAAATTTCTAAGTTTTTCCTTGATTTGTTCGGTATTCATCTGCTACTTATTCAAATATGATCAAATCTCCATCAGAAATATTTCGAGCTCCTTTGGACACAATGATGTCCCCAGATTCTAATCCTTCAGTTATGATGATGCCATTACCACTAGATTCACTCGTTTTGACATATTTCTTTTCTGCTCTGTACTCGTTATCTTCCTGAGTTACGGTGTATAGATATTCTTGCCCATCCACCTGCTGAAGTAGATATACTGATGGGATTACCACCACATCTTCTATCGATAACTCTTCCACTTTTATCTCGGCCAATAAGTTTGGCTTGAGCAGCTTATTATACTTAGCTGGTTTAATATCTACCTTGAGTGTGCGGTTGGCAGGATCTATAGACCTTCCTAACATAGATACACGACCCGTCATTTCCTGTTCTATGCTCGGAAAATTCATATTGACTAAATCGCCTCGATCAAGCTTAGTCAAAAACCGCTCTGGGAGGTCCGTCTCAACTTTTATGTTGCGCGTATTCAGTATAGTTAGTATTGGGACACCTGGAGATGCGATCTCACCAGCCTTAAGGATTTCGCGGTCTACGGTTCCTGATATTGGTGCCGTAACAGTCGATTTAGTCAATTGAAAATCGATGGTTTCAAGTGATTTTTCTAGGCGCTCCTTGTTGTTTTTAGCTTGGAGATACTGCACTTCACTCCCGATATTTTGGTCCCACAGTCTTTTTTGACGAGCGTGCATATCGACGGCAAGAGATAGAGCGGTTTCGATCTCAACTTTCTGCTTAGATAAAGATTCTAAGTCGATAGTTGCTATGACTTGACCCTTAGAGACATATTCTCCTTCGGCAGCAGTAATGCTCAAGATTCTACCTGCTGCCTCACTTACTACATTGACAACATCATCGGCAACAACTCGACCTTGGATATCTATGTATCTTTTAAAATCCTGTTGCATGACCATCAGGGTATCTACGAGCTTCGCTTTTTCTTGTAACTCAGGACTCTGGTCAACAATTTTGTTTTGCAGTTCGTCTATCTCGGCTTGCAATGTGGCCAAGTCCTTTTTCTTTTCTTGCAATAGCGTTTTCTGCTCCTCGGGGGATAGTGTTGATGTTGATGTATCTGTTTGTTTATCACACGCTGCACATAATAGTAATAGCGCAATGATGAATGTATATCCTATATGTCTCATGACAACTTGTTCTAATTGAATGTTTTCAGAATCTGACCTGTCGCTATGTCAAGTTCAGTTTTGGATGTTAGTAGCGCATATAATGCATCGATATAATTAGCCTGTGCTTGATACAAGGATGCTTCTGCTTGCGCCATTTCAACACTGCTGCCTACCCCTTCTCTATATTTGATCTGGGCAGTATCATAGATGCGTTCATTGAGCTCAAGACTTCTTTTAACTCCTCCTAGAGTGGTTTGGGCATTTTTGAATTGTGTCTCCGTTGTTAAGACTTGTAAGGCCATTGCCCGATCAAATTCTGATAGCTCTATCTGGCGTTTCTCTATGAGGATTTTCTTTTGTTGGACTATAGCTTTTGTTGCTCCTGAATCATAAATTGGAATGCGAGCACTTAGACCGACAGCCCCGTTGGGTAAAAAACCTGTTTCAGACCCATCGAACAAATTGTTTCGATTTAGATTCTGCCCATAATTAGCAAAGGCCCTGACAGAAGGGAGGTAGGCTTGCTTGATGCGCTCAAGGTCAGCGTACTCGAGTTCAATGGCATCGTTGAGAAGTCTGTGCTCTGGTCGAGCATTTACATCTATAGAATCAATGCTACTAGGCTGTAATGACATTAGTGCTATGACTGTTTCAAGGTCTTCAGTCACCTCAATAGGCTGTAACATGTCATATGCCATCTGATATTTGAGTATGGCATAATTGACATCTATGAGTTCTGACAGTTTGCGCTTTTCAAGGGTTAGGTTTTCTAGTGATAATTCTAACCTATCTACATCAAGTTGTTCGATGAAGCCGTTTTTATAAGTTTCTTTAGCTTCTGCGAGCGTAGCTTCAATATTGCTGATGTTGTTATCAATGATGTCTACATTTTCTAATGCGATTAGCACGGCTTGATAGGCCCTGGCTACATTCTGTACGATGTCTTGTTCGGTGAGCTCGACTTGCTCCTCACTTAATTTAATAAAGAGCTTTGCCGCTTTAAGGCCTTTGAGAAAGTTGCCATCAAATAAAAAGAACTCTGAACTCAGTCCGAAACTTAGTGCATGCGGTTGCTGAAAAGAGACATCAAATGTTCCAGGAACCGGAATATCAGCAGGAGTCAATACACCATTTTGGGTGTTGACCTCTTCTAAGATCAGGACATTATAGACCGATGGAGAAATAAAGTCTGTCACTGGAGCAGTCGGGAGTTTATACAAAAAGGAATAGTTGATATTGCCCGTTAGGGATGGTATTCCTATAGAAAGAGCCTCCTTGTACCGCCATTTGGCATTTTCACCATCCAGTCTCGCATCTGTTATGCTGGGATGGTGGTCAAGAGCATATTTGATTGCATCTGCCAAAGAAAATCTCTCTTGACCGATCATTTGAATACTCATTAGTAATGCGATGACTACTGATATTATATTATACCGACTCATACTCATTAGTTCTTGGTACAAGATTTAATTGTTTTAAATGGGCTACTCCCTGTATCGAGAGTATGCCGTGGAGATGATACAATAGATGCTGATTTAATGTCTTGTCGATACCTAATTGCTCGTATTTGCGGATGTTGCTGACAATCTGATAAGTATGCTGTACATATAGATCAGATACGATTTCTGGATCTATATTCACTCTGTATAAACCCTCCGAAATTCCTCTCTCGAGATTGTCGGAGATACGTTGCTTGATAAACTCAGACTCCCATTTGATAATCTTCTGCCAGATGGATTTATAGTACTTCTGTAACTCGTAAAGCACGCCCGGTTGCATGGATCTAAAGTTGTTCATGAAGTGCTGCGAGGTCCTGATCATATCCTCTACGGCATCAGACGACGTTTGTTCGAGATGATGCAACAGTTGTTCCTCTTGACGCAAATAAAGAGTGATGCAACTGTCGATCAGTTCTTCTTTGCCGTTGAAAAATTTATAAAGGGTTTTCTTCGACATGCCAAGCTGAGTGGAGAGATCATCCATGGACACTGACTTCACGCCATATGACATGAATTGCGTGATCGCCAAGTCGATAATTTGTTTTGATACTGTTTTTTCCACGAAACAAAATTATGTCATAAAAACTTAGGAAACTTTGTTAGGTTCAAAAGTTTCTGTTAAAATTTTGCAATGTGCTTTTTCAACCGTTCGGCGTTATTTTTAATCTATCTTTCGACTAATTGTTTGATATGGTCATTGCAGGTTTAATGTCAGGGAGTTCTTTGGACGGATTGGACCTAGCGATATGTGAGTTTAGTAAAGCAGACGGTAAGATAAATTGGAAGCTCAAAGCTCATACGACAGTAGCATTTAGCGAACATCTTTTGTCCAGACTAAAAATGGCAACGAGTCTATCGGCTAAAGAACTGGTGAGTTTGGATCATGAGTTTGCTACTTACTGCGCTAAGTCTATTGTAGAGTATGCTACTGGTCAAGAATTGACCTTAGACTATATAGCATCGCATGGGCATACTGTTTTTCATGAACCAGTTGACGGTTACACACTACAAATCGGTAATGGAGGGGTCATAGCAGCAATCAGTGAAATTCCCACAATCAGTGATTTTAGATCCAATGATGTAGCCCTTGGTGGTCAGGGGGCTCCGATAGTTCCAATTGTCGAACACTACTTATTTCCTGGCATCACTTATTTTCTCAATCTCGGCGGAATAGCCAACATAAGTATCCATGGACAATCTATAGTGGCCTACGATATATGTCCTTGCAATCAAGTTTTAAATCGCCTTGCTTCCCATGAAGGTTTGGCATATGACAAGGATGGAGAAATGGCTACGGCAGGGACGGTGAGCCAAGGTTTATTATCTCGGCTGAAGGGGATACCTTACTTCGCAACATCACCCCCCAAATCTCTAGATAATACATGGGTACAAACTGAGTTTTATCAGTTTATTGAAGAGGCGGGACTCGCAACTGTAGATGCACTTGCGACAATGACAAGCTTTATCGCTGCACAAGTAAAGGAAGCAGTCATTATAAATGAAGTAGGAGCTTCTGAGCCCGTGAAATTAATGATCACAGGTGGTGGTGCGTACAATTCTTTTTTGATGAAATGCATAACAGAAAGGCTGCCACAAAACATCAGCGTGTTATCTGTTGATCCTGCAATTATCGAAGCTAAAGAGGCCATCCTAATGGCATTGATGGGATATCTCCGAGTGAATGGCATAGCTAATACGTTTCCATCAGTTACTGGCGCTCTTCAAGCAACTTGTGGCGGGGCGCTCTATATACCTGTTGGCAATGGTCTGACCCCAAAATCTATAATCAAGTGAAAATACTAGTGACCACTGACTCGAGCTCGTTGGGGAGGCAGATAGTGATGGCCCTCGCACAGAACACATCATATCAGATAGAGGTCCTTAATATCGATGAAACTCGTAACGCAAAAACTGACTATTCCGGATACAACATTGTCGAACATCAATGTGAATTATCCGATTTATTAGGACTAATTAGGATAAGCGCGGGTGTGGACCTGATCATTCATGCTGCAGAATTTCGATCTGCAGCGAAAAAGGATAAACGACTATACGAAATCAATCAACACGGAACTACCCATATCGTTGATAGCTGCCTTGCAAATGGAGTAAAGCAACTCTTGTATGTGAGTCATGTAAGCGCTCTTGGAGCAGATCGGGGCAGACCCCTCCATGAAGGCGATATCTGGATGGATAAACCACTAAAGTCAGCATATGGACGTAGTAAATATCTCGGCGAGCAAGAAGTCTGGCGGGGGCAAGCAGAAGGATTGGCAGTTAATATCATAGCGCACAGTACAATTGTATCTGACGACCTCGATAAATTGGGTAGATCCGAAGAGCTTACAACAGCTATAGTGAGCAGCCAGGATATCGTGGATATGATCAAAATATTAATAACTCGAGGCTTAGACGGTGAAAAGTATATCTGCTCTGCCTTTAATATTACGCACAAGGAATTGCATGAGGCACTTTGGGCCTATACAGACCATAAGGAAGTCTCAGTGAATAAGTCATCGCGGCAGAATAGTTTGAGATCGATTTTAGGCCTATCCAGAAGTCTTAGTGAGAAGAGGATAGTATTAGCTGAGGATAATATTGATTATGACAACCATAAATCGATCAATGAACTCGGTTTTACCTATCGCTCTATTGAAAAAACAATTACTTCTTAGAACATTCGCATCCACACCGTCATTTTGAACGTTCGATTATCTTAGCGTTAATTAATGATCCTGCTATGAACCGATCCCAACATCTAATAATAGTTATAGGTCTTGCAACCCTGATTTTTGGATGTATACCGCCTTCGGGAGAGGTCGATACTAATATTTCTATAGACTGGTCCAAATCAGATATTCAACAGATCATTGATTCTGGAGATGAGCGAAGAGAAGACGTATTGAACACTTATCTCAATGAACCTACTGCCACTAAAAGATACTTGTCGGCCCAAGTCTTTGGCTCAATCTTAGATCATGATGTCCATGATCAGCTTAACAACATTCTCATTAGTGATCCATCGGAAGATTGTAGACAAATTGCCGCTTTCGCATTAGGCCAAAGCGCTAAATCAGAAATCAGTAGAGATATGTTGGTTGCAGCATTTGCATATCAGGATTCTGTAAATATCAACAATGAGACTCGTATGAGAATCTTGGAAGCAGTAGGAAAGGTAGGTGATGAGAAGATGCTCGGTTTCATTGCAGAGCAGTCAACTTATCTGAAGACTCATGATCACCTTTTATTAGGTCAAGCAAGGTCGTTATATCAGTTTGGACTGAGAGGAATGACAGATCCTAAAGGAACTGAAAAGATGCTGTCATTTCTATTGAATCAAGAGATTTCAGCGCAAGCAAGAGTGGTAGCCGCCAACTATTTTTATCGATTCAGAAATTTAGATTTAACACTGTTAGATGAACAGCTCTTTCAGGCTTATAAGGAGAATGACGATCCACGTATTAAAATGTGCTTACTCCCTGCTATTGCCAGGGGAGGGGATCAACAGTTGCTGCAACCCATACTGAGTGAAATAGCCAGAGCCAGAGATTATCGCATTAAAGTGAATGGAATCAAGAGCTTGTCTAGTTATCAATATTCTGCATTTAGAGATAGCGTCCTTGGCTATCTATCAGACGATAATATACATGTTGCCATTACCACAGCAGAATTGATGAAGAACACGATTCCGTCCAATGGCATCAAGCCTATCATAAGATTATGTCAGGAAGACTTAAGGCCTGAGGTCAAAGCTAGGCTCTATGCCGGAGTATTGCGTGCAGTCCCATACTATTTATCCAATACGAGAAAGAGGGCAGCAGATGAAGCACAGATTGCCATGTCTAAATTGAGTTCGCCGTATCAAATAGCTAGTTATATAGAGGCTTTATCATACGATCCCATTAATTATGAAGTCTTTTATCAGAAGGGAATAAAGTCGAGGGAGTTGCCTGTGGTAAGTGCCGCAATCGGAGCAATCCCCAATATTTTAAAGGCAGAAAAATTTAAAGATGTATATCGAACTAAGAGTGCTGTAGAAAAAGTGAGGTCAGATATATTGGGTTATTTGCTTGCGGTATTCGAGACCGATAATTCTGGAGCAATGGCCATAGCAAGTGTTGTGCTCAGAGATGAGACTTTAGGCTTTAAAGAGGAAATCGAATCATTGGAGTTGCTCCTATCAGCATCTCGTAGGCTCAAAATTCCGGAGCAGCTCGAAACTAAAATCGAGATCGAAAAAACCATAGCCTATCTCAAAGATGAAAGATATGAAGATATCAAGGTCGACTATAACCACCCTATAGATTGGACTGAAATCGAGTCACTGACTGACTCATCCATCGTGTACATCCTAACAGATAGAGGTAATATTGAGTTGAAATTATATCCAAACGAGGCCGCTGGTACGGTAGCGAATTTTGCTAAGCTTGTAGACTTGGATTTTTATGATGGCAAGGTTTTTCATCGTGTAGTACCAAACTTCGTAGTACAGACTGGGTGCCCAAGAGGAGATGGCTACGGTAGTTTAGACTACACCATTCGCTCAGAATTCAGTAAGATATCGTACGACCAAGGGGGATACATCGGCATGGCCTCTGCCGGCCCTGATACTGAGTCGACTCAGTGGTTTATTACTCACTCCCCAACTCCACACTTAGATGGCAAGTATACCATATTTGGTAAGGTGGTTTCAGGAATGGAGGTAGTCCATGAGATTCAACAAGGCGATAAGATTACGGATATTAGGATCATAAAGTAGGGTGTCTAAATCTTGAGATTTTTTGTTAAACTTTTTGGCAGAAAGTTTAAACAATATGCTGAGACTGACATTTAAGCACTACAGGTTTTCAGAACATAATGGAATTAAAAAGCGCAAAAGAGAAGTTTATTCAAGACTGGGGGGTTTTATGCAGTAATTGGGGGGTGAATAAAACTATGGGTCATATACATGCCTTGATGCTTGTATCCTCTAAAATTCTCTGTGCTGACGAAATTATGGAACAACTCCAGATTTCACGAGGTAATGCCAACATGAATTTGAGGGCATTGGTAGAATGGCGGCTCATTGAAAAAAGACATAGGCCTGGTGACCGCAAAGATTACTATGAAGCCCAAAAGGACTTTGATCAGGTCTTTAAAATAATTATTGAGAATCGCAAGAAAAAAGAGTTCGACCCACTCCGCAAATTAGTGGATGAATTGAGCGAAGTTAAGCCACAGTGTTCTGATTCAAATGAATTCTGTTCTGTACTAAACAAGATTGGAGTCTATACTGATATGGTCGATCGTGCACTCAACGTAATCACAACTTCTAAAACGGAACTGTTTTCTAATATTGGAGTTAAGTGATCAAAAAAGTATCCGCTGATATCATCATTTCAGGTGATGGACGAGAGTGGACAGATCATTATATCCTACTCAATGGGTCCTCTATTGAGGGCATCTATCCGAATTCCTCAGGAAATAACATAGATAAGTTTGCCGGTGTCATTTGTCCGGGATTTGTCAATGCCCACTGTCACCTAGAGTTGTCACACTTGTTGGGAGCCATCGATACGGGGACAGGATTAATAGATTTTATAAAGGGCGTTGTAACGCTCAGGGAATTTCCTGAGGAAATAATCAAGGAGGCTATCATAACAGCCGATCAACAAATGATTGATAACGGGATCGTGGCGGTAGGAGATATCTCCAATAAATTAGACACATATGAGGTTAAGGAGTCTTCACCAATAGACTATTACACCTTTGTTGAGATGTTCGACTTCTTACAGGAAGATCAAGCACAAAGTAATTTCGATCAATATCACGAAGTATACCAGGGGCAATCTCGCTCTGGATATAATCGAGTCAGTTGTGTTCCTCATGCACCATACTCAGTAAGTAAGGCCTTGTTCAACTTGATAAATGATGCGAATGATAGTGATGTGGTAGTAAGCATTCATAATCAGGAGCTTTCAGCTGAAAATGAGCTATTCGAAAGTAAATCTGGAGGATTCATCGGATTCTATAAGGATTTTGGAATACCTCTGGATCAGTTTAATGCGACCGGAAAACCATCTATCGATTATGCTATGAGCCATATGAATCCAAGGAATCATACACTGATGGTGCACAATACACAGACAGAAGAAACAGACATGCGGCGAGTAGCACAATGGTCAGATCAAGTGTATTGGGTGACATGTCCTAATGCTAATCTATATATAGAAAACAAGCTACCTCACTACAAGAAATTTATTGGTTCTGGAGTGAAGATGTGTATAGGAACAGATAGCTTAAGTAGCAACTGGCAGTTAAGTATTCTGGACGAAATAAAGACTATTAAGCGGTATCAATCTCATGTGTCAGATCGAGAATTGTTGAAGTGGGCAACTTACAATGGTGCACAAGCCTTAAAGTATGATGATAGGTTGGGATCAATTGCTCCAGGTAAATCACCTGGCATCAATCTAATTGATGTGGAAGTCTCCGAGGGGAACTTTGATCTCCAGTATGCACGATCGGTTAGGCGTCTAGATCTGTAAGTTTCTGATGCAACAGAGCTTTCTCTTCATGTAAATCAACACTGGTAGCCTCCTCCAGAGAATCACATTTATCAATAAGGCTTATAAGGAACCTGCGATATTTATCAGAATGAGCATTGAATGGTCTATGCTCGATGCCTCGTTTTATTTTGCGTATATCTGCAAGAACAGGTGATAATTCAGCATCAAAATACCGTTGTTGAAATAGTTCATATATATACGCTAGGGCAGTCTCATTCGGATGTATCAAGTCCTGCTTATAATATCTGTAGTCTCTCAAATCGTCGACCATAATTTCATAAGATGGGAAGTATTCAACCGAGTCATACGAGGATGATAATTCATGGCATGCCGAGATCAGTCGAGCTTTGCACAGACTATTAATTATCAGAGTGTCTCGTACATGTCTTACCGGGCTAACTGTGAGAATTACCCTGATTGAATCATTTAATTTGAGAAGTGAGTCTATGCATTCTGTTAACACCGCTGTTATCTGATTTGCATCGAGGATGCTTCTCTCGAATAGCCCCGCTGGCTGCTTGTGACAGTTGGCAACAATAATGTCATGTTGAGTATGCTTGAATATTGAGGCAGTTCCAAGTGTAATAATTAACACATTTCCATTAACGAGTTTGCTATTAAGTGCGTTATTATACCGTTCATAGAGATTTTGAAGGGCATTAACATGTTGACCATTGAAATCGGAATGATATTGGTAGTGTACTGTTCTAGAATCTCTAGTGATGAATAAGGATTTGTCAAGTTTAAGATTGTTGATGCAGGCATTGAGGAGTTGACTTATGCTGACAGGATTATAAAGAGTACCAAAAGGATTGTGATAAACCTTAATTTTGTCTTTGCTTAACGCTGAATAGATGTTTTGAGCGAAGCAAGACCCGATGGTAACTATTGAAGACTTTAAATCTATTTTGTCAGGTGCATGCTCAATAATCAATTTTGTTCTCACATCCATACGGGGTTGACTTATTATTGGTCTATATTACCAATAATAATGATTTCAGTGAGTCGTTAGATTGAGTGGGTCACGATTTCGTAGTTAAAATACACTGATTTTGATTTTAAACAGGTTCTATAATTTATTGAAGGCTTCGACAGTCATTGCCCTTCTGATAATGTCTCTAGGTCTTTCTCAAGAACTTAGATCGCAGGATATACACTTTTCTCAGTTCTATCACTCTCCTTTGAACCTCAACCCAGCCTTGACAGGTATCATCAATGCGGAGCAGCGTGCCACGATACACTATCGTAATCAATGGGCCGCAATTGCTGGAGCAAGTGCTTACAATACATTTTCGGCTTCATATGATAGACGAGTAGAAGTAGGAACAACAGATTTCTTCGGTATAGGAGGTACATTATATAATGATGTAGCTGGGGATTCGAATTTCGGCACCACCCAAGCTAGAGTATCGTTTGCATACACACGTAAAATAGCAGGTGACTGGGGGAAGCAAGTCAGAAGGAATCTTAAGAAGTCTGGTCTATATCTATCAATTGGAGCTGACGCAGGCATCACACAACGAAGACTTACGCCAGGAGATCTCAGATGGCCATCACAAGTGACTAATGGTCAATTTGATCCTTCAGCAGGATTTAATGAGATAATACCCAATGGGAGTTTCTTATATCCTGATATAAATGGAGGCATACTAATCTACGGATTAGACCAAAGAGAAAATAGCTTTTACTTTGGTGCAGCATTGCATCACTTAAATCAAGCTAATATCAGTTTCCTCAATCGACAAGAAAGTTTGTTTTCGAGACTGACGATTCATGCTGGGGGTGAGTATAGGCTGAATAGAACCATTTCAATAGTACCTAACTTCGTCTACATCTCTCAGGGTCCGCACTTGGAGGTTCTTCCAGGATCTGCAGTTCGATTTAATACTGGAGAGTATGAAGGTGTCAAGGATTTCTTTGAACTTGGTCTATGGGGGCGCATAGTGAAGAATGCCTCACCTAATGGGGGATCATCTACGTCTATTGGCAATGATGCTATTGTTATTTATTCTAAGTTTTCGTTTAGTAATTATAGCATTGGATTTAGCTATGATTTCAATACTTCTAGCTTGAGTCAAGCTGCTACAGCTAATGGAGCATTTGAATTGTCTTTGACGTATTTATTGTTCGATCCTAACTTCAAAGGGTACCTGAGTCCAAGATTTTAAGAAATAATTGCTCATAAACGTAGGGTACTTTACAAAAATGGATGTCATTATATACGACGGGCATGACTAAAAAACCCTACTATGATCCACAAGACTACACTTTTATCGATTGTATTTATTCTCTGTGCATTTGGACTCAAGGCACAGGACATACATTTTTCCCAGTTTTATACGTCTCCACTAAATCTGAATCCAGCTATGACTGGTTTAATTAATGCGGGACAACGAGTAACAGTAAACTACCGCAATCAGTGGGCAGGAGCCTTAGGTTCGGCGGCTTTTAATACCTACTCAGCTTCATATGATAGAAAACTGGCAGTTGGTCAAGAGGATTATTTCGGAGTCGGTGGAACTCTTTGGAGTGATGTTGCTGGTGAAACGAGTTTTGGCTCTACACAAGCAAGATTATCGGCATCGTTTAGCAAGAAAATTGCAGGCAATAAGAAGCAGTCACATTTCGTCTCCTTTGGCGCTGATGTGGGAATCACACAGCGTAGAGTACGAACAGGAGATTTTAGATGGTTAACACAAGTAAATGGCAATGCGGAGTTTGATCCGAGCCAAGGTGCAGCTGAAGCAATCCCAAATACGAATATTACTTATCCAGATGTGTCTGGAGGGTTGATGTGGTTTAGTAACCTCGGAGATCGCAAGAACGTTTTTGGAGGAGTTGCTCTTCATCACTTGAATCAGCCAAACGTATCATTCCTTAATACGGAAGAATTATTATTCTCAAGACTAACAGCTCACCTCGGTGGTGAGTATCCTATAAATAGAAAGGTAAGCGTGAAACCAAACTTCATCTACTTGAAGCAGGGTCCTCATACGGAGTTGAATGGTGGAGGGAGTGTCAGATTTAAAACTGGTTCTCAGAATTCTGCATTCAGCAACGATTTCGGCCAGTTTTTCGAGTTAGGACTTTGGTACCGAGTTGGCACTGAAATCACCGGAGGGGTGCACTCAGATGCAGTTATCGTTGCCGCCCGACTCGATTACGATGTCTATGGTATCGGTCTCAGTTATGACTACAATGTATCTGGATTAAGCGCTTCATCTCCTGGTAATGGATCTTTTGAGTTATCACTTAGCTACTTGTTTGGCGATGTGAGTGGCGGAGTCTTCTGCCCTGTATTCTAAGGGATACATTAAATTTTAAATTATATTAAATATAGGTGTAAATACTTAGTTGATGTCCTGAGTATTGCCTTATCTTTTGCTGCGGAATCGCCTGTATTCAATGGGCATGTCCGTATAAGATAAGTTAACTATGTTTGGTAATAGCTCAAAGAAAGAAAACAACAATATGGCATCGGTATCCAATGACAGTTCCGCTCAAGGAGGGATCAACAGTCTAGGCCAAGGAACTAAGCTCATTGGTGATCTCAACGCTCAAAATGACATGAGAATTGATGGCACACTAGAAGGCAACTTAAGTTGTGCTGGAAAATTAATACTTGGACCCAAAGGCCTTATTACAGGACAAATAGACTGTCAGAATGCCGTAATAGAAGGTAGTATTGATGGTATTATCCGAGTAAAAGAACTGCTCCAAGTCAAAGACTCAGCAAATATCACTGGAGAAATCACGACAGCTAAATTGATGGTGCAACCAGGTGCTATCTTTAATGTAAAGTGTAACATGGGTGGACAAAAGATTGTCCCAGCTAACAAGAAGACAGCATAACTATAACCATGTCTAAACCCTCACAGGAGTATCTGAAGTATGTAGGGCTTGTTTCACAGATGTTTATATTACTCTTGGCAGGGTGGTTTATTGGTGGTTATATCGATGAGAAAATAGGATCCCCACAACCGTATGTAGCGATAACTCTCATGGTATTGTTTCTACTGGCAATATTTTATAAGCTGATCAAGGACTTATATTAACCACTATGATAGCAAGGGATTTTGCACTTCATATGTCCATTATTTCTATAGGCCTCCTCGGACTAAGTACTCTGTTATTAAGTGATTTGCCAAATAATTTGACCTTGTTAATGTCCTTGTCTGTTGCGCAATATGTAATCTTTTGTGTAGCTATATTCTTCGTAGCACAGCGTGTGTCGAGTAGTGTCTCGAACTATTCATTCGTGGGAGTTGTGTCTGCATCTTTCTTGATTAAGCTAGTGATGTCAGTAGGATTCTTGGCTTGCTGGGGCCATTATTATAAACCAAGCAACAATCACCATATCCTATTATATCTCCTTGTTTATGCCATCTATACAGCATACGAGGTATACTTTTTAACCATACTAGCTAAGAAGACTAAGTTTTAGTGAATGTATACCAGATAAACCGTAAAATATAGCTAAATCTCTTTCCGTAATTAGTCGAATATTTGCGTTAAAAATACCTGTCTTGCTGGCAAGCAGCTCGATATAGTAGCTACGGCATGCCGGCGTTTATTAGTCTTGAGCTCAACGAATTCTGATTAGGACTCTAATGCGACATTTTAAACTAAGAGATATTTACTTATCCTCTGCGTTTTGGTTCAAATAGTGTTTATCAAAAAACACTCGATACGAATTCGCTGACTTGGAGGTGATGATTTCACGATAATTCAATTGATTCACGGCATATAAGTCATAGGAATACTCAGATCCATCAAAGATCGTATCTGTATCCTTGTTAAACTGATTGTAATATTCCATAGCTTGCTCAGCATCACTAAATCTTCTCAGCAATACTAAATGCGTCTTATTCTCTTGATTGAGAAACAAGCTTGTTGATCGGATTCTCAATTTTGAAAATGCTTGAGCATTATATTTATTTAGTTCTGTCTTAAAGTCATTTACTAAGTTGCCATCCCCACCGTAGAGTAGGAATATGACGTAGTGTAACTTATCTTTTTCCACTCTAAACTTGGAAACATCTTGATCAGAAGATTGATCGCCAAAGGCCTCTTCATCGCCTCGTAAGAACCTAAGCATCTCTCTGGCATAGGTTTGCTCAGGTGTGTTATTATGCTTTAAAATAACACCTCTGAGCGCATTGATATATTCGTTTTGACCATCAATGTTTCCGATAGCCATCGCTCGTAAAAGATCAAATTTTGGAGCCATTTTATGCTCTAAACCAAAGTCTTTGCGACCTTGCTCAAGTCTTTCGAACACTATTTGGAAGTTGCCATCTTCAAACTCTTCATAGGTATTCTCGTAGTAAAGCTCAATTTGCTTTTCATCCGTTAATAGCGCCTTTTCATTGGTTGGATCATTAAGGAAAATCGAAAATGGTGAGTTAGGAAATTCTCGAAGTAATTTACTTTTATAGAAGTCAGCTTTACCTTGATCATTTAGATCTTGATAGTTGAGGAACAAGTAGTAATAGGCTTCAACTCGATGTTCTGTTTCTGGATATCGGTCTAATAAATTGGTGAGCGTCTCATTAGACTTAGAGTAGTTTTCAATGTATGTTCTGAATCCAGTACCTAGTTCGAACATTGCTTTTTCGATTTGAGCATTGACCTTGGATTGAGACTCTTCGTCTGTCGGAATATTTCGTATGATTTTGTTGATTTCTTCAGTATAATCAACTTCTTGTTCTTCTACTGCCGCAACATCCAGTTCCTCATCTATTTCAGAAGAATTCTTGTTTGCTCGGCGCCAATTGTCTTCAAGAGGGCGTGAGCCCCACCGTCGGTTGAATTCCTGTCGACCCTTGAGGACCGTGGATGGATTGTAAGCGAAGAATCTGCTATTGCCTGATGATACTGACGTAGTAATAGATATTTGATTTCCTTCTTCTATTTGCTCTTCTTGTTGCTCTCGTAGCTTTTTCGCTTCTTCTAGCGCAAAAGCCTCTAATTGTCGAGGGGTCATATTACCCAATCTCAACAGGCTATCTTTTAACTCGATGATTCGGATGTTTGAGGCAATGCTCTTCAAATTTGCGGCATATCTCTCTACTGTTGTATATCGCTCATCTTTCTTAGGCATGATTGTCAATGTACTGTCGTAGTAGTTTTTAGCATTGACGTATTCTTCTCGAGATAGGTAGAGTGTTGCTAGTCTATTATAGATTTCTGTTTTATTAGTTCCAGTGCTATTAGCTAGGGCTTCATTAAACTTTTCAAATGCCTCCGTCGTCCTACCATCAGCAAGCAATATTTCCGCTTGGGTAAAGTATATCGACCCTTTATAAGGTTCGTTTTTACTTTCATTCGCTAATTTTTTGAGTTTTCTGATGGCCACATCACTGGTAGTCGTCCCTGAAGCCCAACTATTTCTCAGTTGATTCATCTTGGCATTCAGTTCCATTTCGAATGATGGCTTGTAGTTGTCTACATCTGAAAATGCTTCACTGGCTTCCGCTGCATTTCCTTTTAGCTGATGTATCTGTCCTTTGATGAAGGTTAATCGCGCTCTAAGTCTTCTATCCTTGTTGGACTCAATAGCAGTGTCAATAGACTTTAGAGCTTCATTGTAGTCCTTCATCTTGATGTGCATGTCAGCCCTAACGACATGAGATTCAGAAAGAATCTTGTCTGTTGCAAAGCCATCTTCGACTATTTTATCTAAATAATACTTGGCATCGAGCCATTTATCACGTTTGATGTACGATTTGGACAACCACATCATACCCTCATAGTAAGCGGGACCATGCTTTAAGAACCCTGCATCAAAGGGATTTTCTGTAAGCTTTTTCTTATTCTTTTTTTCTTCCTGTAACGATTGGAGATATGCTTCATCCTCATCTTTTTCCTCTGGGGGCACTTCCAAAGAGCCGTTGTCCGCAACCCCTTCAATTTTGCTTGTAATCTCGGCAGCTTCTTCAGCTATTTTCTCTTTAGTATCTTCTATTACTTCCCTCACAGAGCGTTTGCGGGATCCATTCTTCTCCCGGTCTTTCTTGGCTTTTTTTCGAGCCTTTTTCTCCGCTTCTCTCGCTTTTTCAGCTTCTTTACGCGCTTGGTCGCGCTCTTGTTGTTGGACCTTTCTTTCTCGTTCTTGTTCTTTTTTGCGTGCTTTGGCGTCTTCATCTCGATCAGCAGAAATATATACCCTCGAGTCTGGATCTTTCGGATTGAAGTCATCTACAAAGTAGGCGAAGGTTTCTTGTGCTGATTCATAATCTCCCTTAAGGTACTGAGCTTGCCCCATGAGCACATAGCAATCGTCAACCCATTTACTCACTTCATGAAGTGATGAAACCTTGATGACCTTTTCAATGGCCTTATCCATATTTTCCGTAACGGACTCAGGGTTTTCTACAGATTCGTAAGGATAGATATTAAGGATGCCATTATAGTTATCTTGATAACCTTCTTCTAACTGAAGCTTGCTCTCCTTATACAGCTCTTTCGCATTAAAGTATCCATTATATCGTGCAGTGAGATCGTGAAACTTCTTGCCGACAAATCCTACCTCATCTTTATTTTTTTGAGGTGAAGAGCAAGAGCTCAGTAAGCTGAAGCCCATAGCCACAACTAAAATCGAAATAGCATTTAAAAGAAGTCCTCGTTTGATCATCATGAATGGGTCCATTGAATAATTAATTACTCCCATAACTCTGCCAAATAACGTAAGTCAAGGGCTCTCTCACTACTGATTTAATCAATGGTGTTGAAACTGAGCAGTATGACCTTATATAATAGGCATAACAATAACCGTTTTATTTCTATTTTATTATGAGATACATTTGTGCCAATGAACGGGAACAGCGAGGAAAAGAGTGGATATATTCAGCGTTTGAAGGAAGAGTATCGGTTAGTAGTATTCACTTCTGATACTTTTCAAGAAGTGCGTTCTTTTGATCTAAGTCTCAGAAGTATTTATGGATTGATAAGTATGGCGTGCCTAATCCTGCTGATAGGCTTCTATGCATTGTTTGCTCTAACCCCGCTTAAACATATGATACCGGGTTATGGCCAGATAGAAGCAAATGCTGATTTCATTAGGTTAATTGAAAAGATTGATGGTATTGATGATGAGCTGAATGCTCAGGAGACCTATCTCTCGGCCATGAGGACAATGCTTACTATCCCCGATGTATCCAACCTGCCTGACTATAAACAGGCTAAGGCCACAACTAACAGTGCTCAGTTGCAACAGAGTGAAAAACCAACCGCAAATAGTCAAGCTGTTAAAAATGATGTTCCGATAGACCACAACATATATGATACTTGGCTTACTGCGGAGGTTATTCTCCCTGTACAGGGAATTGTAAGTTCTCGATTCATGCCAGAGATCAAGCACTATGGTGTTGATATACTGGCACCTAAGAGTAGCCCCATTAACTCAATTATGGATGGATATGTCTTTAGTTCTGGGTGGGATCTTGAGACTGGATATACAATTGGAGTTCAACATGAAGGCAATATTTTATCATTTTATAAGCATAACTCGATTTTGTTAAAGGAGAAAGGTACTTTTGTCCAAGCAGGAGAGGCTATCGCTATAATTGGCAACACAGGAACACTCTCGAGTGGTCCTCATCTCCATTTTGAGTTGTGGCACAGCGGAAAGCCACTTAATCCTGAAGACTTTCTAAATTTTTAGTGAAAATGAGTAATCCAGATCTTAAAGAGATAAAAGGCGATGATGGTAAAACGTTAAGCCCAGTACTTCCCGAAGATGTCAAGAACTATCTAATTGATATCGATGGCACAGTAACAGATGATGTTCCGAATGAAGAACCAGAACGAATGGTCACTTGTGAACCATACCCAGATGCCTTGGAAATTCTAAATAAGTGGTTCGAAGAGGGACATATAATCACTTTCTTTACATCCCGTACAGAAGAGCATCGTGCTGTTACTGAGACTTGGTTGAAGAAGCATGGGTTTAAATATCATGGTCTTCTAATGAATAAACCCCGAGGAGGAAACTATCATTGGATCGATAACCATATGGTTCGTGCCACAAGGTTTAAAGGAAAATTTACGGACCTAATCACGGTTAGTAAAGAGATCGAAGTTTTCGAGAAGCACTAAGACGGGTATATATCTCGCAAGGCACTTGCGAGATCTGGGAAGTAAAAGTTATAGCCGCTGTTCGTGATCCGATCGGTAGATAGCCTTGTGCTGTTTAGCACAACACGTGACATCTCACCAAATAACATCTTGATTGAGAAAGCTGGTGCAGGCATGAGCAATGCTGTTTTGTTAATTGCTTGACGCAGTTGATGCGTGAATTCGTAATTAGTGAATTCTTCTGGCGCAGACGTGTTATATATCCTATGCTCCATCGTGTTGGTCATGCAATGATGTATGAATCCAGATAGGTCCTTCATATGAATCCAAGGTAGATATTGCTTGCCATTGCCCAGATAGTTTGCCATTCCAAATGGAATTGTTTTAGCCATCTTGTCCAGGGCCCCAGCTTCTTTAGTTAGGACAGTTGATATCCTAAGAATAGTCAAGTTATCTGTCAGTTCTGCCGCAGGTTCTGCTGCCTCTTCCCACACTTGGCAGACTTCCGATAGGAACTCTTGATTGTGCGGGAGGTCATCTTCTGCGGCAATGTTGTGACCCGTGTCGCCATAATACCCGACCGCAGAAGCAGAAACGAAAGACTTCAATTTTATTCCTCTGCGCGCAAGACTGTGAATTAAAAAAGCGGTGCTCTTAGTACGACTTGAGATGATGATCTTTTTTCTCTTTTTAGTCCACTTCTGATCTGCGACTCCCGCTCCTGAGAGATTAATCACATGATCGGGTACAAAGCTGCCGAGATCAAATATATTATCGGTCGGGTTCCAATGGAGGTAAGATTGATCTTTAGTACTTCTATCCTGATTGCGGCTTAGAGATTTCACCTCGAACCCTTTGGCACGCAAGTAGGGAGCTAGATGTTGCCCTACAGATCCGGACCCTCCTGCTATTAGAACGTTGTCAGACATTTTAAAAAGTGCTTATGATTTTACTAAGCCCATTTATAGTCTGTTTGTTTATCTGTACCTTTCTGTTTTGTACTAATAAATCCTAAGAATGCGTATGCTCACTAAAAATTTGTTCTTTCTTGCAGTAGTGTGCATGCTCTTGTGTACCTGCCAGTCCGATAAGAATATCGATCAGTCAAGTCTTGACCAGGTAGTAGTACGACTTCAGAAAGAACCGCAACGTCTGAGTCCTATGTTGTATACACTGCCAGAGGCGGGTATCGTAATGGAGCATATGTTTCTTTCACTCTGTGATTTTGACCCTGTGAGTGGTGTGTGGGTGCCAGTTTTAGCTACTGAAATGCCCGAAATAGAAACCACCAAGAATGACGATGGAGAAACGGAAAAGACCTTGGAGATAGAAATCTTGCCTGAGGCAGTATGGAGTGATGGCAGCCCGATTACCGCGCATGATATAGCGTTTACTATGAAGCTTACGAGACTTGCAGGGAACAGTTCTCCTCGATGGGCCGTATGGAAGCAAATGACTGATGACTTAATAAGCATAGAAATAGAAGAAAGCAGCCCTAAGGAATTTGTTTTGACCACTCAAGGAGACTACTTCGGAACTACGGATCAGATTCTCACTGCTGAAATCCTTCCAGGTCATATCTATGATAGCAACGGACTACTTGATGATTATTCCTATGAGGATTTAAAAAGTATGACAGAAGAAGACATGGATGGTGATTCTGTGCTGACTAGAATGGTGCAAGAATATAATAGTGCCAAGTATGCACGAGAGCCTATTATTGAAGGAGCTGGCCCATATGGTCTTAAACAATGGGAACCAGGGCAATTCATTGTACTTGAGAGAAAACTAAATTGGTGGGGGGGAACATATCCTAATCGAACACTGCTAGCCGCCAATCCGGAGCGAATCATTTATCAATTCATAGAAGATCCTACAGTGGCCTTAACGCAGCTTAAGAGTGGAGATATTGATGTGATTTCCCTAGCGAGGGTGCCAAGCCAGACTTATTTGGATCTACAACAAGACTCCACTATTTCTGCTGAATTTAGTTTTCATACACCTCAGTTACCCCGTATTTACTATTTGTTGTTGAATAATCAAGATCAAAGATTAGCAGATATCAATGTACGAAAGGCTCTCGCCCACAGTATGGATATTGACAGAATAATAAGTCAGCAAGAAAAGGGACTAGGGGAAAAGATTGCTGGCCCGATCGCCCCAGGTCAAACTGGGTACTTAAACTCAATTCCATCTCCTGTATATGACTTAGATCTCGCCAAGTCGAAGCTGCGAGATGGTGGTTGGGAAGATTTAGATGGCGACGGAATCGTCGAAAAGGATGGCCAAGAATTGAACTTGAGATTTTTTATCACAGGATCATCCTTAAGCACTGTTATCTCTACACTACTTAAAGAAAGTGCAATGAAAGCTGGAATTAATATTGAACTGATAACTAAACCCAGTCGTGCAAGTCGTCAGGAAAATATTGTTCCGGGTAACTTTGAGATATCGGCTCAAGTCATAACCGGAGAGGGCAAAACAGATTTGTATCCTCGGTTCCATTCTGACCAGACTGGTGCAAAAGGATACAACTGGGCGGGCTATTCAGATCCTGAGGTAGATGAGTTGCTTGAGACAATACGATATACTAATGATGAAGAAGAGCGGATAGAGGCTTACCACGCTGTACAACAGGAGATTGCAGAAGATCAACCTGTCATATTCTTATATGCACCACTTGAGAAACTCGTAGTGTCTAAAGATTTCGAGCCTGTTATTTCTTCTAAGAGGCCAGGCTTTTTTGTAAATGCCTTTAAGCCTTCTTGATTCAGTAGGAATTTATGTTTACGCTCATTCTTAATAGGCTACTATTACTGATACCCACCTTGTTGTTGATACTGCTATGCACCTATACATTAAGTACATATGTGCCAGGAGATGAGGTGGCAATCAGGCTGGAGCTCTTAGGAGAGTCGTCTACGATTAATACAGATCGATATGAAGATAGTTACCGAAGGTTAGAGCGAAATTTGGGATTGTCAGGGCCAGAATTCTATTGTTCCTTGGTCCCGAACTATCACCCTAAAAACCCCTATGATATTGTTCCGGCTTATTCGCGCAATGTATTGCTGAGCCTCAACAGCCAAGTAAAAGATTGGACTAAAGTCCATACTTATTATGAAACCATAACATCTATTTTA
>CAZDHV010000004.1:24947-39790 GCA_964505335.1 uncultured Saprospiraceae bacterium
GCACAGGAAACCAGTTTCACAACTGGGTCAGACGATTTTGGTCAGGCGATAATATCTCACTATTAGATGGAGTCCCGGTGTTAAGGAAAGTAGGAAGGAGCCTCAGATGGACAACTACGCTCTCACTATTGAGTTTGTTCATTTCTTGCGCGCTTGCGATATGTCTCGCCATGTGGCTTGAGCGCTCCAAAAATCACTGGTCATCACGAGTTGTAAACACACTATTGTACTTTTTTTATGCGATGCCTTTGTTTTGGCTGGCTACCATGGCAATTGTATTTTTAACTACAGAAGATTATGGTAGTTGGACTCATATATTTCCATCTATAGGGATTAGATATTGGGAATTGGGAGGTTCATTGTGGAGCGATCTTGGAGTATATGGTAAGCAGTTGATACTGCCATTATTATGTATGGTTCTCGGGAGTCTGTCTTATTTAACGAGGCAATTGGTTACTGATGTCAATGGTCAGCGAGGCAAGTTATATGCTACTCTCGCTCGTGCTAAGGGCGTTAATCCTAAGAGATTGCGATGGCAGCACCTCCTACCAAATGCGCTGATGCCATATATTACCATAGTGACGGGGGCTTTGCCTCGGGTGATTGTTGGGTCTACTGTGATAGAAGTCATCTTTAATATTCCGGGTACAGGTAAGTTGTTGCTGGATTCTATCTATCAGGGGGATTGGCCTGTGATATTTTCTATTATTCTGTTAGTAGGATTGCTAACTGTTCTATCATACTTACTCGCTGATATCTTGTATGCTCGCTTCTTCCCTCATATAGTCCAAACTTCTTGATATGTCCTCTGGAGTGAAAGCTATGTGGAAGGATCTATCTTTTGGCTCAAGGATAATTGTGACATTGTTCATACTACTTGTTGCCTTAGGCCTTTTCGCACCGCTATTGTGTGGTCCAGATAAGCTTGTCCCATTTGGACCTAATCAATCACTTGAGTACGCCGAGTACCTATCTCCATTGAGTTCAGACCCTGCGGATCATCTTCATATTTTAGGTACTGACCGATTTGGTAGAGACGTCTTTGTAAGACTATTATATTCGACTCGAACAGCCATCCTTGTTGGATCTGGAGTTGTGATTTTCTCGCTTATTATTTCAGTCTTGTTCGGTGTAGTGTCGGGGTACTTTGGTAATCGCTCTATACGGTCTAATTGGTTACAGATTATTCTGTTTGTGATAGCGATTGTATTAATAAGTTTTTATGCTTCATATGGCTTCCCTATTGTTGCGCTTCTCATTTTGATCGCTACAATTGGACTGATAGCCATATTAGGGCGGGCTCCAGTTAAGAACTTTTATTTGCCACTAGACACTTTCATTCTTAAACTGATTGAGGTCATCAGGACAGTTCCGGCTTTATTCATAGTATTATCTCTGTTTGCCATCTTTTCTCATGCTTCTGTCTTTTCACTCATAGTAATATTAGGCCTTCTTTCCTGGTCTGGTAAAGCCAGACTACTGCGTGCAGAAGTACTAAAGGCTAAACAAAGTCCATATGTGCTCTCGACTCAGATTCTCGGTATGTCTCAGTGGCGTACTGTCATTCACCATTTGTTACCCAATACTATTGCTCCATTGATAGTGGCCTCCTGTTTTACATTCACTGGAGCCATATTGGCTGAGAGCACATTGTCTTTTCTGAATGTTGGATTGCCGCAGGATATTCCGAGCTGGGGAGGGATGATGCGTGAAGCTCGAGACTATTTTAGTGCTTGGTGGTTAGCTGTGTTTCCAGGCCTAATGTTGTTTTTAACCATTTTAGCACTTAATGTCATTGCTGACCACTTAAATAGGAGCAAAATTCTTTAAAATGCCTCTTCTTGAACAGTTTTGGTTAATTGGTGAGAATTGATTTACTAAATTCCTATTAGTTATTAGTAAAATTAAAATGTATCAAATGATACACGTAAGTATTTGAAAACATCTAATGATTAAATATCTAATTATGTAAGGGTTGTCACTGATTTTACCTAAACATGCACATATATATCTTATATGATTGTATGTGTAAATATTAAAATATACCTTTGATCTGTTTAAAAATTTATAATTAAATAAATCATTTTACAATGAACAAAGGTGAATTAATTACTGCTGTTGCAGAAGCATCTGGAATATCTAAGGCTCAAGCAGGAACAGCTGTTGATGCAGTATTTGGATCGATTGAAGGAGCGTTGAAAAAAGGAGAGAAAGCGGCTTTTATTGGCTTTGGTACTTTCTCAACGGCAGATAGAAAAGCGAGAGATGGAAGAAATCCAGCAACTGGCGCCACTATAAAAATCCCAGCTAAGACTTTAGTAAAGTTCAAAGCAGGAAAAGCATTAGAAGGCTCTGTAAACTAAGACAGAGATTCAACGAATATTGAATTAGGGATCATAGTTGTAAACTGTGATCCCTTTTTAGTTGTCTACTTTGTAGATTCATCAAATTATAACAATGAAGTTCGAGACTAAGACCATTCATGCTGGTATAGAACCAGATCCGAGTACCGGAGCAATTATGACTCCGATCTATCAGACTAGCACCTATGTACAGGAAGCGCCAGGGAAGCATAAAGGATATGAATATGCTCGAACCCAAAACCCAACTCGTACGGTCTTAGAAACCAACTTAGCAGCACTTGAGAACGCCGAGTATGGAATCTCATTTTCTAGTGGATTAGCGGCGATGGACGCTATCTTAAAGATGTATTCGCCTGGCGACGAGATCGTTTCTACTAATGATCTATATGGAGGTTCATATCGATTGATGACTAAGATATTTTCTCGCTTCGGAATAAAGAGCCGGTATATCGGGATGGATGACCCAAGTTCTGTTGGTGCACAATTAACGGCAGATACCAAGCTACTATGGATAGAAACTCCTACGAATCCCATGCTCAATGTTGTAGATATTGAAGCGCTTGTCAAAGTCGCCCATGGAAAGGGCATCATGGTATGTGTGGACAATACATTTAGCTCCCCATATCTGCAGAACCCAATCGATTATGGAGCGGATATGGTGTTACATTCTGCGACGAAGTACATAGGTGGGCACTCTGATGTCATTCATGGATGTGTCCTAACTAATAACAAGGATATTGCTGATGAACTGAGGTTTATTCAAAATGCAGCAGGGGCAGTACCAGGCCCCATGGATTGTTTTTTAATCTTGAGGGGTATCAAAACCCTGCACCTCAGAGTACAGCGTAGTTGTGAGAATGCAGAACAGATCGCGCACTTTCTAAAAAATCACCATAAGGTCGCCAAAGTTTATTGGCCGGGATTCGAAGACCATCCCAATCATGAGGTAGCGGCTAGGCAGATGCGGATGTTTGGGGGAATGGTGTCATTTGATCTGGTTGACAATGACTATGAGTCTGCCGAAAAAATCTTGAGTGGCACGCATTACTTCTCATTAGCGGAGTCCTTAGGAGGTGTAGAGTCTCTTATAGGTCATCCAGCGAGTATGACTCATGCATCAATTCCTAAAGAAGAAAGACTTAAAGTAGGCTTAACCGATTCTCTGATTAGGCTCAGTGTAGGAATCGAAAATATTGAAGATCTTAAGAAAGATCTTGATAAGGCTCTACTAGCTTAGTTGCGTTGTATAGCGGCCTGCCAGTTATCAATTAAGAAGTTGGCTTCATTGATTTGTGCTAGGCTGTGGATGTTAGTAGTCTCAACTATGTCGAATATAGTACCACTGCTTTCAAATATGCTCTGCACATCTATGTCGATGTCAAGAGAGTAATTATCACCAGATTGGTCTATGCCATCCATTGTTATGGTCCTCATGATGTCATCGGATCCTAAGTGTAATGCAAAAGTGCTCTCTGGATTACCGTCATTATCTAAGTCAATAAGGCCTTCGATTTTGGCAAAAACATAACTTTCCCACCCGATCCAGTATTCAGCACTGTTAGAAAGATCACTCTCTATGGGATATTCATTAGGAGCCAGCGCATTTTGTCCTGGGGTGAGACCAAGATTAAATGTGGCTGAACTAATGTTAGGCATGTCTAAATTTTCAGAAATAACTTGAAAACCTATTGCTGCAGACTCTGCGTCTACGTGGCTCTGAGTCAGATTAATATGCTGTGCTTCAAATAGCTCAACACTTTCAGTACCATCCGAGACTGAGAGATCGGACATGAAGAAACTCACCCTATTAAACCGGATAGTTCTGCCGTCTGGATAGGTGTAATCCTGAGCCATGATGAGCGCAGAGTCGTCAAAACTCAACTGTACATTCATGTCAAATTGTGATGTGTCATCACCACACGATACTAGCAAAATTGTCAAAAACAAGAGTACGAACAGCGCCTTCATGATAAATTCTTATTTGATTCCTAACGCTATAATATGAACAAATGATGTACCAAATGAAAGTTTATTGAATTGAAAGTGTGCTATAATTGGGTATATCTACTCCTTATGTCGTTCAAGGGATAGATACTTAGTGTGCTAGTTGATAATGTTGATAGCATTCATAACTATGGCTTTATGCGCACGACTAATCGGGATAACTTTTTTATTTATCACGAGTGTATTCTCTTGGATGTCTTTGATCTTGTCCATATTGACGATGTACGATCTATGTACTTTGAGTAGTCTTGGATGATTTAATTTGACATGAAGATGCTTTAGTGCGATGTTAATCACATGCACTTTGTCTACAGTGATAACCTTGACATAATCTCCAACATTTTCAAAGTATAGTATGTCATCAATTGAAATCCGTACAAGTCTACCATCAACTCTGACATAGATCTCTTTTAGATTACTATCACGGGCTATTTCTTTTAAGTAACTGTCGCGACTTACAGCCTTCTGTATAGATTTTAGAAATCGATCTTTAGTGATTGGTTTTTTAATGAAATCAGTTACCTCGTACTCAAATGCTTCATAGGCATACTCCTTATTGCTTGTTGTAAATATGACTTGTGGTAGACTTGGTAGTTTGTCCAACAGCTCCAATCCTGTTAACTCGGGCATCTCTATATCAAGTAACATGAGATCTATGGACTGCTTAGTAACGTAGTTAAGGGCTTCAATAGGGTCTTGAAATGAAGCTTTCAGATCAAGAGTTGCCACTTTCCTACAAAGATTTTCGAGAGATTTTATAGCAATCTTCTCGTCATCTATAATTACCGTCTTTAATGCCATATGTATTACTTAACTGATTTATCGAGATGAGTCAACAGCTGTTTTCTTTGATCGCTAATAATCGGAATTTTTTCAATAAGTATCTGATCTATTTTTTGATAGAGCTGCTGTATTTCATCAAGCTTGTTGTTGCTAGCCGCTGTTTCCAAAGCTTTGAACTGCTCAGTAACATTAGTGAGGCCAACCATACTGAATGTTGGTTTCAACTTGTGAGCGCGGGCGCGAATTTCGGGGCATTTTTGTGATGCTATCAATTCCCTTAGTTTGCCATACTCCTCATCAAATGTGTCTAAAAATATTTCAAATATATCGGCAGCGTATTCCATATCACCTTCATACACCTCTTTTAGAAAGGCTACATCAAGTTGATCTGAAAAGCTAAATGGTTCGACTGGTTGTGACATTTTAGTATTCGATTCTTCTGTTTTGATTTAAGTGTTTATGCGATAAGGGTCAGATAAGGAGACATTTTTATTGAGAAGATACTCACTCAATTGAGTGCTAAGGGATATGACTCTCCCACTATGCACTATTCTGCTGAGACATCAAGTTTTCCTATCATGATGGTATAATACGATGCTGTAAATTACTAATCATTTGAGCTATCTATACAGCACTATACTCGCCTTAATGCTTAATTTTCACTCGTAACGCTCTTTGTCTATTAGACCCATATATTAGTCAGATTTTGACCTCGTAAACTAAGGACAATAGTTGGAGATTATCTAATTTATTAATGTGTTGTATATAAATTGTAGAGCATAACTCATCTTTACCATTGTACATGACTTAGGAGGCGAAACAGACTGAAATATTTCCAAAAGTTTTGTCACAGGACTTGACAATGTCGTCAAGTACTCTTTTATTTGTGTATATCATTCACATAATTATATCTATATAAGTAAAATTCTACTCTAATTGTACATGCGATTTCCTTACTAACAGAAATGTTATTAGAGTTATGAATTATAAAAAGTTGAATGATCGAAAGCTTATAGAGCTTTACCTTGAGGGAGATGAAAAGTCTTTCGAAATCCTACTAACAAGACACAGAGAGAAAATTTATACCTCTATCTATCTATTCGTCAAAGACCACGATTTGGCAGAAGATATTTTTCAAGAGGTGTTTATCAAAATCATAGATACCTTACGAAAAGGTAAGTATAACCACGAAGGCAAATTCTTGCAGTGGGCAATGCGTATATCTTATAACCTCTGTGTTGATTACTTCAGACGCTCCAAGAGACGAACTAAGGTATCTCCGTCTGAAACATTCGATATCTTCGATGTTCTCGAGGTGAAGGATGACAATATGGAGGTTCAAATGGTTAAAAACCAAACGTATTCTAAGGTTAAAGAACTTGTTGATATGCTTCCTGCGGAGCAACGAGAGGTGGTAATCTTAAGGCACTACGCTGATATGAGCTTCAAAGAGATTGCTGCACTGACTAGAGTGAGCATCAATACGGCGCTTGGTCGGATGAGATATGCTTTGATTAATATGAGAAAAATGGTTGAAGAAAATAATCTTCAATTACAGTCATGATAGAATAATTGTTAATTCAATATAAGACGGCTGATAGTTATAGACTATCAGCCTTTTTTGTTTTATGGAGTAGTTAGTTTTGAGAGTATGGTAACAATTGAAGTCGCTCAATCAGAATCGGATCTTCAAGGGATCAAAGATTTGAACGTCAAGAATCTTTATGGCGTCAATAGTCCCGAGGTGCAGCGGGGTGAGGGATTCGTTACTTGTCCATATTCAGTGGGCGATCTCAGAATTATGAATACCCCTTATCCGCATATAGTAGCCAAGTCTAATGATATTGTTGTAGGCTATTGCCTAGTGATGTTGAAACATCATGGAGATCTTATGCCTGTATTGCAACCTATGTTTAAGCTGATGTCTCATCTAGACTTAAATGGACAGCCTCTTAACGACATACGACATTTTACAATGGGTCAAGTGTGTGTGGATAAGGCAAAGCGAGGTACAGGAATCTTTTATCGAATGTATGATTATCTAAAGGATCAAATGAAAGCAAATTTTGACCTAGTGATTACTGAGATATCTGCTCATAATAGCAGATCATTGCGAGCTCATGAGAAACTAGGCTTCAGAACATTAAAAGAATACAAAGCGCCAGATGGCCATCCATGGGTTATTGTGTATTGGGATTGGAGATAATAAATTCTAGAGCTTATTAAAATATGTCCTTGCTTCTTGGACAACTTTAGGAGCAAGAATCAATGTTGCTGTCATGGTAGGTATTGCCATCAGTGCATAAAAGCCGTCTATTAAGTTGATCATCAGATCTAAGCCAGTTACGGCACCCAACATAATACTTAGCAGATAAAAATATCGGTACCAATGTTTATGCTTTGCTCCAATCAGAAATGACAGGCATTTAGTACCGTAATAGCTAAAGCTTAATAGAGAAGAAATCGAAAAAACTGCAATGCATAGCAATAAGATATAGGACCCTATTTCTGGTGCTGCCAGACTGAAGGCATGCGCGGTTAAAGAGACACCATCGAGTTCTTTAAGCTCCCAAGCATCAGTTACTAGAATAGCTAGGGCGGTAAGGGTGCATACTATTAGGGTATCTATCAATGGACCAAGCATGGATACAAGTCCTTCTTTGATCGGCTCATTAGTCTTCGATGCGCCATGTGCCATTGGAGCAGTGCCGATTCCAGCTTCATTGCTGAAGGCACCCCGACGTATACCTAATAGAATAAGGGCGCCTAGGACGCCACCATAAAAGGAATCTCCAACATATGATTCAGCAGCGAAGGCGTCAGTGACAATGAGCAATAAATAATAAGGTACTCGGTCGAAATGAGTAATCAATATATATAGCACTGCAAAAAAGTATAATAACACCATAAAGGGTACCAACCGCTCTGCGATCCTGCTGATACGGGTTATGCCCCCAAATATGACAATGGCGGTAAGGAGGATTAGAATGAACCCAAAGATGGCGTCTGTCATGATGCCACTATGCAGACCACTAGGCTTTAGGACTATATCGCGAACCGCCTGAGTTAATTGATTTACATTAAAAACAGGTAGGGCTCCTATAAGGCCACTCACCGCGAAGAAGCTCGCAAGCCAGTGCCATTTTTTGCTGAGTCCAGTTTTAATGAAATACATCGGTCCGCCTTGTATGTCACCGTTGCTATCCTTTCCTCTATACATGATCGATAGAGATCCTGTAAAAAACTTAGTTGACATGCCTATAATGCCACTTACCCACATCCAAAAGATGGCACCAGGTCCGCCGATACTAATGGCAACCGCAACACCCGCAATATTGCCCATGCCAATAGTCGATGAAAGTGCTGTACTTAGAGCTTGAAAATGAGATATTTCCCCTTCTGCGTCTATCTCTTTATGCTTTCCTCGTACCAGCTCCACCGCATGATATAAGTATCTAAAGGCGGTAAAGCGAGATAGAATAAGTAAATAGAGACCGCCGCCTATTAGCAGTATGACAAGTGGTAGACCCCAAGTTACCTTG
This sequence comes from uncultured Saprospiraceae bacterium, assembly GCA_964505335.1. Taxonomy (GTDB): domain Bacteria; phylum Bacteroidota; class Bacteroidia; order Chitinophagales; family Saprospiraceae; genus GYS-P2D. The sequence continues at coordinate 33,640 of CAZDHV010000004.1, forward strand.
GCAAAGTTTGATACTATTTCATTGAGGCGTTGCATCGGTCGTAAGGTAGGCATGATTTTTCAATAGGGACTTCGAGCTACCTTGAGTATAACATTATATAGAGAGGCAATCACTTTTAAAAGCGGTTAGACTTGACAAGTGTGTAATAAATTGTTCATGTTTGCAGCTTTTTTAGGAAGTACATATCCAAGAACTATGATTTATCGCCTTCGTGTATTGCTATATTTAGTAGGACTAGCAGTTGTTGTTCAGGCATGTGGAGGATCTGGCACATCTGGTACATCTGGCAATTCAGGTGCGAAGGAGGTCTCAGATTTACCTTTTTCTTCAGCAACATCTGCAAAAGAATATGCCGAAATAGTCTTAAAGTCTATTAAAACTAACAGAGATAAACCACTCCAAAATCAGTTCAAATCAGGTGAAGCTGTCAATTTTGTTAAGCTCAAGCGATTAGTAAATATGTATAGCACTGGTATAGGTGGGCGTGATGATTGGGAGTATCATGACTTTTTTGAACTAAGCAAGAATACGGACGAATCCAAAGGTTTTGATTATGCCTGGTTAGATCAGAAAGGGAAACTCGGTATGCAGATATTTATACGGGCGAAGAAAGAGGGCGAAAGCTACTACATAGATGAGCTTGACTTCAGAAGCCGATTAGAAGTGATTGACAGCGTAAACTTTCCATCTGGTCAAGACATAGACGACTACAAGAAGATCAATTACGATTGGGTAAAATAAAAGAGCACTATCCGTTGATCATTGTGGCATAGTCTTTAGCAAAGTAGCTGATGATGACATCGGTGCCAGCCCTCTTAAGGGAAAGTAGTGTTTCTGGCATTGCTTTATCATACTCGAGCCACCCATTTTGGCATGCAGCTATAAGCATGGCACATTCTCCACTTACATGATAAGCTGCAATAGGAAGATTAAAGTTTTCCTTCATGATATGGATCACATCCAGATAATTAAGTGCAGGTTTTACCATAAGGAAGTCTGCTCCTTCTTCTGTGTCTAAGGCGCCTTCAATTAGCGCTTCCCGTTTATTTGCGGGATTCATCTGGTAGGTCTTCTTATCCTTTGGGATATTGACATCACTGACTGGCGCACTGTCTAATGCATCTCGGAATGGCCCATAATATGCGCTGGCATACTTAGCAGAATAGGACATTATCCCAGTATTCTCGTAACCTTCTGAGTCCAATGCTTTTCTTATGGCACCAACTCTGCCGTCCATCATGTCAGATGGACCCAGTATATCGAAGCCTGCCTTGGCCTGGGCCAGAGACATCTTGACAAGTACTTCGATGGATGCATCGTTAAGTACCTTGCCATTTTCTACGATGCCGTCATGTCCATCTATGTTGTAGGGATCCATGGCAACGTCACTGATTAATGTGACATTAGGGAACTCCGACTTTAGTTCAGAAATGGCATTGAGGTAATAGTTATCCTTGCTATAGCTGTAGCTCGCCTTCTTGTCTTTGTTGACATCTTCTATTTTAGGGAAGATCATGAAACTTTGAAGACCCAAGCTGACCGCTGATTTGACTTCCTGTCTCATCTGATCTAAGGAAAATCTGAAGTTGCCAGGTAGTGATGTGATCTCCTCCTTGATATTATCTCCATCTACTAAGAACAATGGGTAGACAAGATCATCAACTGTCAGTACTGTTTCTTGTACTAACCGGCGTATGGCATATGACTTCCTATTTCTCCGTGGTCTCCTCAGCATGAGTATTCTTTTTTGGATTTATGGGTACTGGATCAGGCCCGAACCCTCCCCATGGTTGACATCGTCCGATTCTTTTGATTCCTAAATATGTTCCTTTTATGACTCCCCACTCATTGATTGCCCCAATCATATAATGTGAACACGATGGCTCATATCTGCATCTCATACCGAGATATGTACTCAAGATGGGTGACAGGATTAGCTGGTACAGCCGTATTGGCAGTATGAATATTCGCTGAAAGAATTTACTAATCATTTATTAATGGATAGTTCAGCTTTAGTTTTCTTCTTACTTAAGAGATAATGTTCTTGTGAAGAACCATCGAGCTTAATGTGCAGCACGTTTTTTTGATCACTATATAGCTCATTAAAGAAGTCTATTTCCACCTCTACAACCTCGGGTTTAGCGATCTCTGTTATTTCCAGATAACACCACACTCCTTGGAGGTCATCGCTAGACTCTTTGCCTAAAAAACTCGCTTTATATGATTGCCCATCAAGATTGATTGTCATCTTATCATTGACATACTTAGCCATATAGTCCTCGGCATTTTCAGATTCCTTCTTAGTACAGATCAATAAGTCTGTATATCCCACCTCGGATAGGGCTATTTCGAGGTCATCTATGAACAGATGAAGTGTAATTTCCATAGATTGATTATCAGTATTGTAATTAATCTGAGATTTGCTCAGATGCAAATCATGAGCAATATCAGTGTAATTACAGAGAAATGACCCAAAGAACAAATAGAAAACAGATAGAATCATATGTTCAAAGATAAGCCTATCGTATTTATGGTGAATAGTATGCTATACATTGCAGTAGATATTTAACGAATTATTATAGATGATTTGCAATTATATTTTAACATATTTTAGTGTTTTATGTGGCCTAAATACACTTACTTTGCGTTAGTATAACATTACTAAAGTGTAATGTGTGACTATTTAAGAAAAATACGTCTTACATTGTGACTTCTGTAAAAGACGGCGTCTTAAAGCTGTAAAAGATATAAAGATTTATTTTTTGGTTGATGCAGTGAAAGGAAGTCATCTCGCTCGAGATGGCTTCTCTTTCTACTTTCTCCAAGAAAAAAGGGCTTGAAATTATTTTCAAGCCCTTTTTTTATGACGTGCGTGGAGATCTTAGATGTCTACGTTGGCATAGGTAGCATTCTCCTCTATGAACTGTCTTCGAGGTGGAACCTCGTCACCCATGAGCATTGTAAAGACTTGATCGGCGATATAGCCATCTTCAATGGTCATCAGTCTTAACATCCTAGTGGTAGGATCCATGGTTGTCTCCCATAATTGCTCTGCATTCATCTCACCTAATCCCTTATAGCGCTGAGTCTTGACCTTCGACTCATCTCCATTTTCGCCAACGTAATTCTTTATGGCGTCGCTTCTTTCATCTTCATTCCAACAGTATCTAAACTGTTTCCCTTTGCTCACTCTAAATAAGGGTGGTGCTGCGATATAGATATTACCATTCTCGATGAGGGGTGTCATGTACCTCATGAAGAATGTCAATATCAATGTCACAATGTGACTACCATCAACGTCAGCATCACACATCACGATGATCTTGTGATAGCGTAGTTTATCGATATTAAGAATGCGTTCACCCTCGACCTCTTCTATGTTCACGCCGAGTGCTGTGAACATGTTTTTGATTTCTTCATTTTCGTAGATTTTATGCTCAAGAGCTTTTTCTACGTTGAGGATCTTTCCTCTTAATGGTAAGATGGCTTGCGTGTTTCGATCTCTACCTTGCTTAGCAGTACCGCCTGCTGAATCACCCTCTACCAAGAATATCTCGCATTCTTCTGGATTGCGTGAACTACAATCAGATAGCTTGCCAGGTAGTCCACCACTAGTGAGAACTGTCTTGCGTTGCACCATCTCACGAGCTTTTCTGGCTGCATGACGTGCCGTAGCTGCAAGAATAACCTTCTCAACTATTCTTTTTGCCTGCTTAGGATTTTCTTCGAGGTAATATTTCAGTACATCACCTACAGCTCGTGATACGATACCAGTTACCTCTGAGTTTCCAAGCTCTCCTTTGGTCTGACCTTTAAATTGAGGTTCAGGGACCTTGACAGATACAACTGAGGTAAGGCCCTCTCTGAAGTCTTCGCCAGATATGCTAAACTTAAGTTTGTTGAACATCCCCGTGTCCTTACCATATTGTGTGAATACACGATTGACAGCCCTTCTGAAGCCGTTGACATGTGTGCCTCCCTCTCGAGTATTGATGTTATTGACAAATGAGTATATATTCTCCTTGTATCCCGTGTTATATTGTAATGCCACCTCTACTTCTACATTATCTTCAGACCCGATCACATGTATTGGTTCATTAATAAGTGGCGGTCGATTTTGATCGAGATATTTGACAAATTCTTTGAGACCTCCTTCAGAAAAGAAACGTTCAGTCTTAAATCCATCTTCCTCTTTAACTCGTTCATCAGTGAGCGTTAGAACTAATCCTGAATTGAGGTAGGAAAGTTCCTTCATACGAGTAGCTAAGACGTCATACTTGTATTCTGTCGTCTCCTGAAAGATCTCTGAGTCTGGAGTGAACTTGATAGTAGTTCCGTTGATATCTGTTTGGCCAATCTCTTTAACTTCTGTTATTGGCTTTCCATCAGAATATTCTTGCATCCAGATTTTGCCTTCTCTATGTACTTCCGCTCTTAGATAGCTCGATAAGGCGTTTACACAGGATACACCAACTCCATGCAGTCCTCCAGAAACTTTATAGGTGTTTTTATCAAACTTTCCACCAGCGTGCAATACAGTCATTACCACCTCAAGGGCAGACTTTTTCAATTTCTGATGCATGCCGACAGGTATACCTCTACCATCATCTGTAACACTGATTGAGTTATCTGCGTGAATGATCACATCTATCTTGCTACAGTGGCCTGCTAAGTGCTCATCTATACTGTTATCAACGACTTCCCACACTAGGTGATGGAGTCCCTTCGTGTCAGTACTACCGATGTACATCCCGGGCCGCTTTCTTACCGCTTCTAACCCTTCTAACGCCGTAATGTCATCAGCACTATATTGCTTATTTTCTTCTGCCATTTATATGGTTTCTTTCACATGATTAACGAGTTGCAAATATACGAATTCTTGGGCCATCGGATGGGATGCGATAATGCGTAAGTCATTCATTTTTAGGGTGTTTTAGGGAATTCGTCCCATGTATTTAGATATTTGTGCGGTTAGTTAAGCACGGATGGAGTATGTACTCAAAAATTTGAACGATTGGAAGCATGTGGCGGCTGATGTCATCAGTAAAATTGACAATGAAAAAAAGACCGTCTTAGCATTGAAAGGAGACCTTGGTGTAGGCAAAACTACCTTCGTAAAAGTATTGATGAAAGAACTTGGATCAGAAGAACTTGTCAATAGTCCCACCTTCTCCATTATTAATGAGTACCTATCAGATCGAGGTACGGTTTATCATATGGATCTGTACCGTTTAAATAGCATCCAAGAATTATTGGACATAGGATTTGAGGAGTACATTGCTTCTGGCAGTTTGTGTGTAATCGAATGGCCAGAAGTAGCAACAACCATTATTAAAGATATCTGTATTTTAATGGAGATAAACATAATTGATGAACAGGATCGTTCAGTCAAAATAAGTTAAGATGCCTAGAGGAGAGAAGTATAAGTTCAGTACATTTTTTACGCAAGGTCAATATGAGACTCAGGTGGAAACACTTGAGGTCGCGGGTAAAAATGAAGGCGCGCTCATCGGGGTCTTAAAGGAAGATTTCAATCTTGAAAATCGAGTTGCACTGGTACCAAACTCCATCAGAACCATCACTGGTTATGGTCATCGCATTGTTGTTGAGTCTAATGCAGGGAAAAACGCTAGGTATTCAGACGATGATTATGCCGATGCTGGAGCAAAAGTTACCAAATCTAAAATCGAAGTGCTCAAATGTGAGATCATTATCAAATCATCACCTCTAAGCGTTGAAGAGATTGATCAATTACATGGTGGGCAGATTGTGTTTACGATGTTGCCCTTACCAATAATTACAAAAGCATATTTAGAGAAGCTGAAGGAAAAACGTGTTATAGCGTTAGCCCTGGATTATTTTCAGAATCAAGATGGCAGCTTCCCGGCCCTGAGGATCATGGGCGAGATGGCAGGAAGAATAGCCATCCAAACTGCGTCAGAACTATTGAACATCTATTCTGGTGGAAGAGGAGTGTTGCTTGGCGGAGTTTCTGGTGTTCCTCCTACCAAAGTGCTCATATTAGGAGCCGGGGTGGTGGGTCAATATGCAGCGCAGACAGCTATAGGTCTTGGAGCAGCAGTTAGAATATTTGATAACGACATTAATAAGATTATTAGGTTGCAGGACAAGATTGGGCGACAACTTCATA
>CAZDHV010000004.1:39890-42149 GCA_964505335.1 uncultured Saprospiraceae bacterium
AACGACATTAATAAGATTATTAGGTTGCAGGACAAGATTGGGCGACAACTTCATACTTCTTCTATTAATCCTAAATATCTGGCCTATCAGCTCACAAGTGCCGATGTTGTAGTTAGTGCTATGCATGGCAAGAAGGGTAGAGCTCCCGTATTGGTTACTGAGGAGATGGTGTCCAATATGAAAGAAGGCTCAGTAATTATCGATGTTAGTATTGATCAAGGTGGATGTATCGAGACCTCCGAAATGACCACACACAAGAACCCCACATTCGTAAAGCATGGGGTCATTCATTACTGTGTGCCTAATATGGCATCTAAAGTCCCAAGGACGAGTTCTTTAGCCATTAGTAATGTGATTACTCCGGCGATCTTAGGGCTAGCTTCACCAGCTCGTTTAGTTGACCTCCTATATGGAAACCAAGGGCTCCTCCGTGGGATTTATGCCTACGATGGACATATCACTAACCAATATTTGGCCAATCATTTTGAGCTAAAGTATACTGCTTTGGAACTTTTGCTTACCTCATCTCAATAGCGTATCTAAGGTCGATTTATAAGTATTGGTAGGGTTTTTGCCGATATCAAGTGTCATTAACCTAACAGTAACTTTCTGACGGAAACAATTTAGACTGAACGTTAGTTAGGGTATTATAAAGTCAAAAGCTATATCATGCGACACCAACCTACAGATTCATTAGGAGAGAGCTTACTCTGTTGGGATCAATTTTATATTGATAATTACAGTTGGCTATTTGCGACTCTTGCTAAGCAAGAGGGACATAAGTCCATTGATATAAATAACGAGATAGAAAAGCTATTCGCTAAGTTGGTGCTTCATAATCCTGAATTGATTATTAGCAGTACAACCGCCCAATTGAAAGCGGAGTTATCTAAAATCTATACTGGACAATCTATCTTCAATGATGAGAGGATTGGAGCCGCTCAACTTATGAGTTACTTCTATTCTGCCAACTAAAAAGGGAATCTTCCATCCGAAAGATTCCCCTATATCTGTAATTCAATTTAGTCTTAGCTCAATAGAGACTGAAGCTTCATAGCAAGTCCCATATCCCCTTTGATCTTAATTTTACCACCCATCACTGCCATCATTGGATTGAGGTCTCCATTTTTTAGTTGCATTAAAGTATCTGCACTAGTAGTAATGGTGCAATCTGCATCTCCATTTTCTTGGCTTACGACATTGGAGTCACCAGTACCATCAATAAATACGACATGATCATCAACTTCAAATTTGATCGTAGCACCTATTGGGTCAGTATTCTGAGCTTGCTCGTTTAATTGCGCTAGTAAAGCGGTAGTATCCATTCTGAGTTTTTTTGTAATTGTTTGTTTATAATTAAGAAAAGGCTTCAACTGCTTTTTCTTCTTCTACTATTGTTAAGACTTCATCCGATAATAAAGTTTCAACATGACCACTGATCTTTGGCAATTCATATTTGAAATAAAATTTCATAGTATGAATTTGTGCGTCATAAAAATTTTGTGACTGCTTCATCTGTCCTGTTACCACAGCTTGTTTGGCGTTAGCGGCCATTGTGATCCACTGCCAGGCTATTATTACAGTACTGGTCATCTCCATAAAGATTGTGGCATCAGATAAAAAGCGCTCAAAATTACCCTTCATGGCGAATTGTGTCAGATGTTGCAACACCTTTTGAACCTGTTCAAGTGCTCCCTTCAACTTATCTGCATATGGTCTAAGCTCTTCATAAGTTTCAGCTAAGGCAATATCATTATTAATCTCCTGCATTAGACTCTTGAGCGTAGCGCCATTCTTCATGAGAACCTTGCGCCCTAATAAATCAAGTGACTGGATACCCGTTGTTCCCTCATAGATCGCTGTAATACGAATGTCACGATATAGTTGCTCTAGAGGAAAGTCCGTAGTAAAGCCATATCCTCCTAATACTTGCATGCCATTAGAAGTGGATACCTGACCCATTTCTGAAGGGTAGGTCTTAGCAATCGGGGTTAAGATCTCTAATAAATCGTGATATTTCGCTCGATCAGCTTCCTCAACCGCATAATGTGATAAATCAAGATATTTTCCGCATAGGATTAGTAGGCTGGCACAGCCTTCAACCACAGATTTTTGAAGCATCAACATTCTGCGAACGTCAGGGTGATTAATAATCAATGTCTGAGAGGCATTGATATTCTTACCACCAGAGCCATCAAGTTTACGTCCTTGTGGCCGTTCTTTGGCATACTGGAGTGAGCTATGATATGCTGCTGAGGC
>CAZDHV010000004.1:42249-44434 GCA_964505335.1 uncultured Saprospiraceae bacterium
CCTGCTGGAGCTCCATCTATCCGAGCCAGTACTAAGTGAATAATATTATCGCAGCACTGGTGATCTCCTGCTGAGATGAAAATTTTGTGTCCTTCGATCGCATACGAACCATCGTCATTAAGCTTTGCTGACGTGACTATATCCGAAAGTGAACTACCTGCCTGAGGTTCAGTCAGTGCCATAGTTCCGCCCCATTCGCCTGACATCATCTTTGGAACATATGTGTCAAATAGCTCTTTGGAAGCAAAAGATCTGATCAGTCCGGCAGCTCCAGCCGTGAGCCCAGGATAGCCGACTGCTGTGTTATTGGCAGATGTGCTGATAAACCCTACTGCCAAGCTGGCCATATGAGGCATCTGTGAGCCTCCTTCCTCATAATCGAAATGTGGACATATAAACCCATTCTCGCCATACATCTTCATTACATTTCTGATCTGTGGATGACAAGTGATGGTTCCATTTTCGTACTTGGCACCAACCCTATCCATTTCAGTGAAATACGGATAGAGCTCCTTGTCTGAAAGCTGTTTAGTTGAATTTAGGAGCATATGTACACCCTCGGTATCATAATCCGCAAACCGTTCTAATTGTAGGACCTCCTCGATATTGTGAACTTCATCCAGTAAAAACTTGAGATGATCGACACTTACATAATCCGACATATGATGTAGAATTTTAGTTGTTTTTCAAAAGCTTCTAAAATAGCAGATTATCAATTGACATGCACGCCAATAAGTGACGTCTTAAGCTCAAAAAATTGTCGAATAAGTGGGATTTTACTAATTAGGCCTTAAGGACGCTCGGGCGAGGTCTAAACTTAGGCTTTTGAGTGATTTCAGATCTACACTCATCAAAGTGGATCCTTTAGATCCCGAAGCAGTCAATAGTTTGATATATCCTACGACCATTGTCCAACCTTGAATGGTTATTAGCATTGGATCAATGTTTGCGGTAATGGAGCCATCGCCTTTACCACGGTGGATTTCCTGGGCAGTGAGCTTAAGAGGTATGTTTTGGATGTCTTGCAACTTGCGAAAAAAGATACTGTCAGTGAGATTATGTTCATCAGACCTGTTGTCATTTCGAATCATTGAGAAATAATCCAATATCGCTTCAGAATAGAGGTAATTGTTTTCGCAGAACTCATAGAATGAATTGAAAATAGCCATGGTAGAGTCAAACCCTGTGCCCTCTCTTTGATCATTGATCACACTGTAGAATATCTCGGTGAGGGACTGGAACCCTTTATAGATGATGGCTAGGTACAGGTTTTCTTTACTTTGGAAGTAGCTATAGAGGGTAACCTTGGTAATGCCTGCCTCTTGTGCGATGTTGTCAATCTTCGCATTGTGAAATCCAGAGTTAGCGATCACACGTTCCGCCGCCGCTATTATGTTTTGTTCCTTTTTCTGCTTTTTAGCTATATCCATCACGGCAAGTTACGACCTGCACTAAGAAATAAAAAAAATCCTGCTTCCAAGATGTGGATAGCAGGATCAAATTTATTACCCCAAAAAACCAATTATTACCGACTAAACTTCAATATTCGTGCCGAAAGTAGTTCTACAGCATACATGAGAGATGAACCAAAACTGAGATATTATGCCGAGCGCAATTGTAGTCCGACTAACATAGCACTAGATCAGATAGCTCGTACTACTTTTCTAAATACTGTACTACCTTTTGATGCTTCAGATCATATTCAGGGGCGTTTGTTAAGCCTTTTTTCCAAGTTACTGCGACCAAAGCTGATAGTTGAGCTAGGTACATTTACAGGTTATGGAACTTACTGCTTAGCAGAAGGATTGGACTCGGATGGGCAAGTGATTACTATTGAGCATGACCCTAAGCGGATCGATTTGATAAAACAAAATCTGAAGTCTATAGAACACACGGTTGAGCTCGTAAATCAATCTGCTATCAAGGCTATTAGAGACATCGGCGGTCCTATCGACTTACTCTTCATTGACGCTGCCAAGCGTGAATATCTGACCTATTACGAGAATCTATTGCCTAAGATGAGATCTGGTGGACTAATAGTGGTGGATAACATTTTGTGGAAGGGTGAGGTAGTAGAGGAGAGTAAATCTAATATAGCTGTGGCCCTAGATCAATTTAATGCAGTAGTCGCTGCAGATGAACGAGTCGAGGTGGTGGTCTTACCATATCGAGATGGTCTGTCTCT
>CAZDHV010000005.1:0-9523 GCA_964505335.1 uncultured Saprospiraceae bacterium
GCACAAAGTTGCTGGCTTTAAAGAAATATTAAATACTACATACATTCCATATGCGTATCGTGCTCATTATTCTCTTTTTGATAGGCCTGGGGTTCTGTGGGTGGTTTGCTATGGATCTTCACAAAGAAGTGATGACACGCAAAGCTCACAAGGAAGATCTTGCAGAGATCAACAGAGTGAATTATGAGCTATTCAATGTGGAATTATGGAAGAAAGAAGCCCTATCAATTTTTGAGAAAAAGATAACCGAATTCGAGATCTCAAGTACTATGTATGGATTTCTGGATCAGCAAGTACAGGGCTATCTCAACACGATGTATGATCGATATATTGAGTCAGGCGAACTTGTTGATTTAATCATCGAGGAGGTCGAAAAAGGAGGAAAGGTACCTAAGCTCTTTTTGAATGTTATTAAAAGTAATGTTGTTGAGCAGGTAGACCAGTTGGACCTAAGAAAGCAGATACCAGGGCTGTCCAAACAAGTAATTGATGAAATACGAGCCAACGAATCATTGATCAAAACCTATATGCAACGGGAGTTGCTCAGACTAGTTTTGGATGATTCAGCACAACAGATTGCAGATCGAAGACAGCATATTTATGATCGATATGCTAAAAACAATCTTGAAGACACGGAGCAATTTCTTACTGACGAGATTGCACTTCGAGACCAGACGATATCACATAAGTTTACTTACCTATTGTTTGGACTTGGCGCATTGCTGTTGTTGTGTTTGATTCTCTATAAGTTTTCATTTGAGTGGGCTACCGGCGGGCTAACATTGGTATCAATATTATTATTGGTGATGGGAGTTACGTTGCCGATGATTGATATCGATGCCAGGCTGGATTCTTTTGTATTTGAACTGTTGGGAGAACCGATTTCATTTGATGAACAAGTGATTTACTTTCAGAGTAAGTCTATTGTTGAAGTAACTAAGACCCTATGGGATAGCGGTGGAATAGACTTAAAGGCCGTTGGGGCGCTGGTTTTATTATTCAGTATTGTCTTTCCTTTCATTAAGTTGTTGCTGTCTGCAGGTTATTTGTTTATGAACTCGCTCAAATCGAGCAAACTAGTTCAGAACATCATTTTTCACCTCGGAAAATGGAGTATGGCAGATGTATTTGTGGTAGCTATATTTATGGCATACATAGGGATGTATGGCATTATTACTTCACAACTTAGTGCGATTGACAACGGACGACAGGGCTTTGTAATCGAGACACTGAATTATAGTAGGCTGGCTTTAGGAGCCTTCTTTTTTACTGCGTATACGATATTATCGATCGTCATCGGCATTGTCATTAATAGGAGGTCGTTGATTAGTTCTGATGTATAAGGAATAATTGAATACGAAAAATTTATAGAATCTAAAGCGTCATCACCGTATCCTTCGGCCTCTCCCCCTTATCTTTACATTACAGGTATAAGTAATCCCAAACGTAACAAGCGTCTGTCACATGATCTTCTATAAGACAATCATACAAGGAAGGCTCTCATTTAACAATGAGAAGAGCTTCGGAAAGGTGCACAAGATGTTTGAGTATCGCACAGAAACCTATTACAAGAATGACGTGCTTGTTGATCAAGAAGAGATCTTCAATGATGAAGCTCTTACATTATCTATACCTCGATTTGTAGGAAATGCCACGGATAAGAGCTTTCGGAATACGGTTAGTCTGTTAGAGTACTGCTCGCAGTTTGCGGTATCAGGAGAGATTAACGCCTGGATGATTAATGAAGGGAAAGTTATCAACCAAAAAAATATTCAACCTGATAGTGATAAGGCTATCGTCATGCAGTTTCGCAAAGCGGATGAGTATTTCAGGTTGGGACATGATGGTGAAGCTTTGGAGGCGCTGAATAGAACTCTTGAAAAGTATGATGCCCACGCACAAGCCTATGAGCGCAGAGGCTGGGTTAATATGCGTCTCAAGAATTATAGTGATGCGCTATACGATTTTAATAAGGCTATTAAAATTGATGATTCGATAGCATTCGCTTATCATGGCAAGGCCATTATCGCCAGAAATGAAGACAATCTTGAGGAGGCGATCAAAAACTTTGAATTAACACTTAAGAAATCCGTAGCTCTTGAATCGTTGTATTGGAAGGCTAGAGTAAAGAAAGCGGAATGTCATATCAATAGAGGGGAGTGGGATAAAGCAGAGTTCGACCTTCGTTTCTTCACCAAAAGGAAATTTAAGGAAGGAGACAAAAACTTGCGCAAGAAAGCATATGGACATATGATGTATAGCTATGTGTTACTGCAGAAGGAAATGACTGCAGAGGCATTGGAACAGATAGATTTAGCTTTTGAGAAATATGTTGAGGATTCTAAAGGTTTTACTCCTGCAAAAGGACACTACTATCGAGGACTGATTAAACAAGCATTGGGCAAGAAAGATTTTAAAGACGAACTGAAGAAAGCACAAGAACTCGGATCTAAGAAGGCTGAGGAGTTATTAGCCCAAGTCTAAAGAACTAAGATCTCATAAAATTAGGTTATAACGTTATGCCTAACTATCTCACTATCTCACAACTGTTATTTCTCCTATTTTTCGTCTCATGCGGAGGACCCGAACAGATTGATTACCAAGAGCTATTAAAGACATCTCAGGCGTCATTAAAAAGAGGATTGTACGCAGAGGCCTTGGAGGGATATAACACCTTAAAAGGAACTCCTCAATATTACAATGATGGTCTTAGAGGAATAATAGCTGTATATGAAGACCAAGGAAAAGTAGATCAGCTTCTGCCAATCCTGGCACAAGAGAGTGAGCTCACGAATAATCGCTTTTTACTAAGCGCCTTAGGAGGACTCTATCGTGATCAAGGAAAGCTAAATGAATCACTCAAGTATTATGAGCAGTATTTATCTGAATTACCTGATGGAAGTCGGAATGTATCACGGGTTAACAAGATCATCACTGAACTGAGGGACGGCATCAACCTCTTGCAGAATCCGCACAACGTAACTGTTCGGAAGCTTGACAACCCAGTGAACAGTAGTTATTCGGAGTATTCTCCGAGCTTCACACTGGATGAAGAGCGACTGATCTTCACACGGCAGTTACGGGGTCAAGAAGATCTCTATGAGGCAGAGCTCATCAACTCTAAATATGTAGTTAACCCAATAGAAGCGGTCAACACCAGAAAATACAATGAAGGGGCGCAGTCTATATCTGGAAATGGGCAAAAGCTGGTCTTTACCCATTGCAATGAGGACTTTGGATATGGAAGTTGTGATCTATACGAGTCGGAGAATATCAATGGAAAGTGGTCCAATCCTAAAAACATGGGTCCTGTGATAAATGGAAAATCTTGGGACACACAGCCATCATTAAGTGCAGATGGCACAGAGTTGTACTATGCGAGTAATCGTCCCAATGGATATGGAGGCAGCGATATCTGGAAAAGCACTATCAATGCACTGGGAGAATGGGGAGAACCGATCAATTTAGGAGATGAGGTAAATACGCCTAAAGAAGAGAAATCACCGTTTATCCATCCAGATGGACAGACTATATACTTCAGTTCTGAAGGGCATAAAGGAATTGGTGGATTTGATTTGTTCCTAAGTCGGAATAGTGAACAGGGATGGTCTACACCAGAGAATATAGGTGCTCCAATAAACACTGTCTACGATGATCATAATCTGATTGTCAGTACAGATGGCCAGCGAGCCTATTACGCTCGACAGGACTCTGGAAGTACCGATCGTAACATTTACGAGATAACGCTACCTGAATCAGTGAAGCCTTTGCCGACTACATATCTCAAGATTTATGTTTTAGATGAATCTGATAATCAACCATTGATGGCGGAGATAGATTTTGATGATTTAGAAACCGGCGAAGGAATCAAGACACTAATGACAAATCAATCTGGGCTATTGTTGACGACTTTACCTATTGGGCAAAATCTCGCAATACATGTAGAACTTAAAGGATATCTGTTTCATTCAGAAAACATCCATTATCCAGAGTTGAGACATGGCCAAGATCCATACATCGACACCATTTATCTGCAGCCGATTGAAAAGGAGGCGATTGCTGTAGAGGAAGCGCCATCGATTATCTTAAATAATATCTTTTTTGATAGTGGAAGTGCCGAGCTGAAGCCAGAGTCGCAGCAAGAGATTTCATACATATATACCCTGCTCAACAATGATCCAACGATACATGCAACAATCATAGGACATACCGACAATGTTGGATCCGATTCCGATAACCAATTACTCTCTGAGCGCCGAGCTAACGCTATTAAGTCTGCTTTAGTAAGCAAAGGTATTGCTACCACAAGGATCAGTACATTAGGGAAAGGGGAGTCGGAACCTATTGACGACAATGCCACTGAAGCGGGAAGAAAGATAAATCGTCGGACTGAATTAAAAATCAACCGAAACTAATCAATGCCCAAAAGGAGAAAGAAAATAATCGAAGGCGTTAGAGCGATTGATCTAGGAGATAAGGGCCAGACCATAGGAAAGACTCCGGAAGGAGAGGTGGTAATTATCAATGGAGGATGTGTACCTGGAGATGTCATCGACTATGTGGCGCTTCGCAAAAAGAAAGGCCTCAAGTTTGGGATCACCAAGCAGGTGGTCGAGTTTTCTCAAGATCGAGTTGAGCCGGTCTGCCAACATTTTGGCACGTGTGGTGGCTGCAAGTGGCAGAACCTAAGCTATGAAGCGCAGCTCAAGTATAAACATCAATATGTATCGCAGGCTATTAAACGCTTAGCGAAAGATGACGAAGCAAAAGTTTCGGCCATTGTCGGATGTGATCAACTCTATGAATACCGCAATAAGCTCGAATACTCATTTAGCACTAAGCGATGGCTTACCATTGAAGAAATTAAATCGGGAGAAGACTACGGGAACGAGCAAGGTCTTGGCTTCCACGTGGCAGGAGCTTTCGATAAGGTCCTCAATATTGAGAAGTGCCACCTTCAAGATGATTATACCAATAAGATCCGAAATACGATTAGGACTCTAGCTAAGGAGCATGATTGGAGCTACTATGACATACGCAATCATCATGGCTTACTGAGGAATGTTATGATCCGCAATACGTCAACAGGTTCGTGGATGTTTACGATGATTTTTGGAGAAGATGATAAAGAAACTATCAATACCTTTTTCCAGGTTATGATGCCATGCTTTCCAGAGATTAACGCTTGGCACTATATCATCAACACAAAAGCGAACTCCAGCACCGCTGATTTGCAGTCAGTGCATGTGGCTGGAGATGAAAATATTATCGAGCATATTGGCGAGCTGAAGTTTTACATCAGCCCTAAGTCGTTTTTTCAGACCAACAGCTTTCAGACCCAGAAGCTCTATGATATTGCTAAGAATCTTGCGGGTCTTAAGCCTACAGATATCGTGTATGATTTATATACCGGTACAGGGAGTATAGCACTATATCTGGCCTTTGATTGCAGTAGGGTAGTGGGAATAGAGCAGATACCAGAAGCGATAGCAGATGCTCATCAGAATGCCGCCTTAAATAACATCACCAATGCGGATTTCTTAGTCGGGGATGTCAAAGATGTACTCGATATATCCTTCAGAGACAAGTACGGAACTCCTGATGTTATTGTGACTGACCCTCCTCGAGCGGGCATGCATAGCGATGTAGTTGAGACGCTTTTAGAGTTGTGCCCACCTAAGATTGTATATATCAGTTGCAATCCATCGACTCAGGCCAGAGACATATCGCTATTAAAGGAAAAATATGAGTTAGTAGAGGTTGTTCCTGTAGATATGTTTCCACATACGAGCCATATTGAATCCGTAGCATTATTACAATTACCTTCGTAGCATGTCAACGACTAAGTTCATACAACTTGAAGAAGATCTCCGGGATTACGCATCAACGATGGAGAAGGCTCAACAAGCTATCCTAGACCAGGAGGTTTCCAAATTCCCCATTTTTGTGGTTCATCAGCATGAGGTTGAAATCGGAGTACTATTGGTTGACGGAAGTAACATAGGGCTATCATGGTCAGTTCATGCATCAACATTGGAAGAGTTTGTTTCTAAACAAGTAATACAACCAGAAAAGGTCGATTCGTTTATTGAGGTTTATAAGGATACCGATCAATACTTCTGTTGCTTCGTATTGAGTGAGCTTGGAGCCAATTTCATCTTCTTACCAAAAAATACTAAATCAAGTTTATGAAAGGAATCATTTTAGCTGGAGGGCTTGGAACAAGGCTTTATCCACTTACTCTGGCCATGAGCAAGCAGATGATGCCAGTCTATGATAAGCCGATGATCTACTATCCGCTGTCTACTCTTATGTTGTCAGGGATAAAGGAGATACTAATAATCTCATCGCCGGACCACCTTCCTCTTTTTCAATCATTGCTGGGGGATGGATCTCAAATAGGATGCAACTTTAGCTATGTAGTACAGCATGAGCCCAATGGATTAGCACAGGCTTTCGTCCTCGGAGAACAATTTATTGATGGCGATCCTGCTGCATTGATATTAGGGGATAATATCTTTTATGGTAATGGACTTTCGGAGAGCCTTCAATCTTGTTTTGATCCTGAAGGTGGAGTCATTTTTGCCTATCGAGTCAAAGACCCAGAAAGGTATGGTGTTGTAGAATTTGACGAGAATAATCAGGCTATATCAATCGAAGAAAAACCTGAAATCCCTAAATCTAATTATGCTGTGCCGGGATTATATTTCTACGATAGTGAAGTTGTTGAAATAGCAAAGAATCTAAAACCCAGTCCACGAGGAGAGTACGAAATCACAGATGTAAATAAGACATATCTTCAACGAGGGAAGCTAAAAGTTGAAGTGCTTAATAGAGGAGTAGCGTGGTTAGATACTGGAACGCACCAGTCTTTATTGCAGGCAGGACAATTTATTGAAGTTATAGAACAACGACAAGGGCTTAAAATTGGTTGTATTGAAGAGGTTGCCTATAAGATGGGTTTTATCGGCGATGATCAGTTAGAACAACTGGCCAACAAATTCATCAAAAGTGGATATGGTAATTACCTCTTTGATCTACTAAACCAAGGTTAATGATTAAAAAGATGGTCTCATGAACATGCAAAAGATTCTTACCAGTATTATAGCAGTTGTCCTGTTTTTCTTTATCTACAACTTCTTCTTCAAGACACCGAGTTTCGATAACGGGGTGAGTGCTCCAGCTATAGAAACACAATTGATTGATGGTACAGACTTCAAACTCGAAGATCTTCAAGGAAAATATGTCCTAATTGATTTTTGGGGCTCGTGGTGTGGACCATGTATCCGAGAGATCCCCGAACTAAAGAAACTCTATAGCGACTATCATGGTAAAAACTATAAGGACGCTGATGACTTTGAGGTATTGAGTATTGCTCTAGAAAAGTCGGATAAATATACTCGTAGGATTATTAAAGATCAGGCCCTTAACTGGCCATATCATATCATAGATGTATCTCGGATTGTGATGCTGTCCAGTATCGCACAAGACTATGATGTAAAGGATCTACCGACTAAGTTTTTACTTAATCCTAAAGGTCAAATTATTGGGACCAATCTCTCCTACCATGAGACCGCTAAGATGTTAGACGCTCGGTTACAGTAGTACTTAGTTGATTTAGGTTATCAGAGGAGTAGTAAGATTTGATAAGCTCTATATCATATTTTGATTTGATATGAGCTCTTCCTCGTTGGCCCATTACTACCCTGTCAGAATGAGAGATAGATAGTATTTTTTCAATTTTTTCAATGAGCACTTGGACGTCTGAATCTTTGCAGAGGTAACCACTGATACGATCAACTACTACTTCTTGACAACCTGGCTGTTGACTGGTTATGATAGGTGTTGCCATACTTGCTGCCTCCAATAATATCCTAGACAAACCCTCCTGATAATATGAAGGGAAAACAAGACAATCAGCTCGTTGAAGATATGGCCTCACATCTTCTGTACTTCCTAAATAGTTGATGACACCTTTATTTTGCCAGTGTATCAATTCGTTGTAATGAATAGATTCAGGGTTGTTTTCATCAATAAAGCCAAGGACTTCGAAGCGTGTATGTGGATACGACTTTTTGATAGCTTCCGCAGCTGAGATATATTGATAGATTCCTTTGGGTCTTATGAGCCGTCCTGCGAAGAGAAATCGAATAATACTACTTTCTTTTTTGGTTTTAGGGCGGAATCTTTGAGTATTAATTCCTTCAGAGGGGAGGATACGGAATGTAGACCGTTTAAGGATTCCTGCCTGTATAAACTTGAATTGGTCATGGTCATTAAGAAACCACACTTCGTCAGCGAAGGAGGCGGCTAAGGTATAGAGCCATTTACTCACAAGATTAGAGAGTCGTGATTTAAACAGGAACATCTTACCAAGGCCCGTGACTACAATAATGCTCAATGGTATACGGGCTAAATATCCGCTAATGGCACCATAGATGTTAGGCTTAATCGTATAGTGATAAACCTTGTGAAAACTGTATTGTCGGTACAAGCGGAATAGTGACCAGGCATAGCGGAGATCTTGAAGAGGGTTGATCCCATAATTGTCCAGTTTGATAGGAATAAAGTGAATCCCTTCAGCGATTAATTTACTACTGTAGTTATCCCAAGGAGCAATCACATATACTTCTTGACCTTTTGACATGAGATATCTTATGACATCAATCCTAAAGTTATATATGCTCCAAGAGGTATTGGAGACGAAGGCTATCTTAAGTTTACCTGTCGGCATAATCTATACAAAAGGGCTATCCTTGAATGAACCTCGAAGCTGTTTAATAGCTTGTTCTTCTTCTCGAGGATAGATCAACAGAACGTCTTCTTCATCTATTACGATGTAATCTTTAAGTCCTTTTATAACTACAAGCTTGTCGGCTTTATAAGATCTAACCATGTTTTGAGATGCATCTTCTAGATGGATATGCTTTGTTGCTGAGACATTGTTTTGATCATCCTTATTGCTAAAGTCATACAAGGAATTCCAGGTTCCGAGATCGGACCAACCTATATCAGTTGGGATGGTATACACATTCTTAGCGTGCTCGAGGATGGCGAAGTCTACAGAAATACTTCTGGTTAATGGATATACTTCGTTGATATATTCTTGTTCTTGGGAAGTATTGTATTTAGTCATGTCTGCACAGAGAACATCGGTAATGTCTCCTGCCGACTGAGCAAAGGATTGTATAATAGTGTTTGCACTCCAAACGAATATTCCGGCATTCCATACAAAGCCTCCTTGGTCGAGGTATGTTTGAGCAGTTTCTCTGTCTGGCTTTTCTTTGAACTCTTTAACTGTCTTGACATCAGAGTTGTCATTAATGTAATTGATGTAACCATATCCTGTATCCGGGCGAGTGGGCTTGATGCCCAATGTTACTATTGCCGAATGATTCTCTGCATAGTCAAATGCTTTATGGAGGTCCGAAATAAATTGACTCTCCTTCATGATCACATGATCTGATGGGAGCATGGCAAATACAGCATTGGGGTTTTTCGCTTTTAGATGTAGTGCTGTGTA
>CAZDHV010000005.1:9623-25586 GCA_964505335.1 uncultured Saprospiraceae bacterium
TTATTTCTTGACGGCTCCAACAAGATCTGTCCTATAGTGATATCAGGAAGTTGCTGGAGAATTAAGTCTTTATACAAGTGATTAGAGACAATGAGGATATTTTCTTTTGGGACAACTTTAGCCGCTCTTTCAAATGTCGATTGTATCAATGAAACACCCGTCCCCAAAATATCTAAGAACTGTTTTGGCCGCATCTCTCTGCTCGCAGGCCAAAACCTAGACCCCACTCCACCTGCCATAATGGCGATATAATAATTGCTCTTCATCTCAGGGACATGTATTTGCTAACAGAGGCATATTAGAAATAATCGCAATATAAACTATCTCAATTTTGATTCATAGTTTGCATAAGATTCCTTTAGCTGGGAGCTTAGCGCCTGATACAATTGAACAGACAGGACTTCCCTTTTTTTAATCTCTTCTATTGATAGCTCAGCGAGAAATGATTTGATCTCGGAACTACTCGCATAGTCATTGCTGATCCTCCAACCAACAGGATCTACGTATCCCCAAGTATCACTCTGATCACTGCCATGATAGAGGACAGCACTACCAACGGAGAGTGCGAATAGCGCTTTGGAAGGAACACAGATGTGTGTCCATTCATCGAGGAGAGTTACGATATGGATATCGGCAAATGTGAGATCAGGCTCTGTCATTTTGTCCACGATATGGACAGAGATATTGTTTCCGATCCTCTTCAAGAATTGTTCTGATTTTGCCCCAGAGACATTTACTATGAGCCGATGTTTGGAAGGGTCTAAATGATAGGAGAGAGTTACAAGAAATTGATCATCATGAGCTGAGCCCAAATTCCCCTTGTAGAGTAGATAGATCAAATGGTCTCCCTCGTACCAAGAGGGATGCTGGGTGGAATCTATTATGTTCAGCTCTTGTAGCCCTATTGGTAAATTGATATTGTTGGTATAGTTAAACTCATTTTGAATGTAACTCGCTTGTTGCTCCCCTAACGCCAATACATGCTCGGGCCTGTATGCCTTAAGCCTTCCCAGATACCATTTGTAAATAGGATTACCCTTCCTTACCAGTCCTTTTGCGGCAAATGCCTGAGGGTAGATATCCATAAACCAAAAGCTCGTATCAGAAGGGACCAAATAGTATGTTGCAATAAGTTGCAAGAATGGAGGATCTGACATCACGATAGTATGATCGACTCCTGAAGACTTTGCTCTGCGAATAAGTCGCCAAGCATCTGTGAAATCTGCCAACAATCGTCGAACAATGTTCTTCCCATCATATGAACTATTGATCCATACTCTGTCTATTCCATCAGTGGTCTTAGGAACTTCGGCTCTATTCGGGAGAGTGCCGATAAACTGAACTTGATGACCAGCATGTCTAAGATAAAGTGCGAGTTGATATGCGTGAAAACCTGTCGCTGATCGTAGTGGAGAAAATCTTTTGTTTATGATCGCAATGTTCATATCAACTATTGGCTACTTTCTGATAAAAACTGCGATGCTGTTCTTGAAACGAGTGCTTGCTAAAATTTTCCTGGCTAGTCCTAAGAGCGTTATGACCGTACTTGATCCTGAGATCATCATTACCTTTTAGGAGAAGAATTGCGTCAGCGTAAGATGTTGCATTTCTATCATTGATAACTATTCCGCTATGTGAGTCTCTGACTATTGATGTCATATCTCCTACATCTGAGCTGACTATGGGTAGGCCTGTTGCCATCGCTTCCCAGACACTTAGTGGGCTCGATTCATGAGTAGATGTACAAAGATATATAGAAGAGCTCTGTAAATAATCTGGAATGTCAGAGCGATATCCATGGAGTGAAAGGTTCTTTAAGTCATAGGATGAGATCTTGCCTAAAAGCGAATCGGCATAGGATTGCTGGCTTTTTAGGATTGGTCCTACTATATGAAATTTAATATCGATGTATCCTTCTTGTTGCATGGCATGAGCGATATCTATGAGCAGTTCCAGGCCTTTCCATTTATTGATATAACAAGTTGTAATCACATGAAATTCCTCACGGGATAGGACATCGCTCGATCCAGGAGCATAGATAGAATGATCAATAGAAGAGGGGATCACGACTTGATTAGCTGATCGTAATTTTGGAAAAGAGTTGTTGTAAAATTCTTTGGAGCGCTCACTGACGAAGATGAAATGATCACAATATCTGTGATATCTCTTAAATATCATTCTACTCAATGTCCCTAGGAAGCTATCGTGCATCACCCACACACTCGGCACTTTGGATTTATATGCGGCAACAACACCTTTTACTTGAATTGCGCCATGACAGACGACTAAGTCGGGATTCATTTCTTCGAGCATCATGGCAAGGGTACTGACCTCAGTATTGAAGCTTCGCAGATATGACCACACTGCTCTCCTTTGCGGAATTTGGAGTTTATGCGGATGGATTGTGACATCAAGAGCGCTTACTTTTTGCATGATGGCATCATCTAATTGTGGACAAACAACACTGTAGTTATATATGCTGTCAGTAGCAATATCTAAGATATACTGAAATTGGCCCCCACCTCGAGCATCTTCGCAGATATGTATCACCTTAAGACTATCTGGGGAGCTCATGATACCAAGTCTTATCGGCAGTATAGTTGTGTAGCCTAAGAGCTTCTCCCCCCAATGATTCGAATAGCTCACCGCTGTCGAAAGTGAAATAATTTTTCCAATCGCCACTTGTTCCTTTACGCAGAAAAGTGGACTCGGGATTTTTTTCTTTCATACGCTTGAAGGAGAATTTTTCTATAACCTGCTCTATAGCTTCTAAGTTGCTATCTAGGTTAAGATATTCCTTGACGCGGATTAGCTCTTGAGATGGATGACTTAACAGGTCTTCGTAAGTTATCGAAAGAGAGCCAAGTTCGTGGCATTCAAGAACATGATCTTGCCAAGTGGTGGATTTGTTTCCAACCGTATAATTCTCATGAAAAACCTCGATAAACCTATACAAGTTGGCTCTTACATCTTGGAGACTTGAAGAATCTAACATGGAGGACCATCGCCTTTGTTCATGTGGAGGGCAGTGGTCATTGGGGATTATAAAATGGTGATAAGCAGATACCATAATGTCTCGACCATCACGCAGAATGACAATGGGTGAATTTATCTTGCGATGCGGAACCAGATGACTGTGCATTATACAAGGCATCACCGTGATAAACTTGTTGCGGGGGAAAGGCACAGTGGTAAGACTTGAAAGCATCTGGCAAAACCAAGTCCCCCCAGACTTTGGAAACTCTGAAACATAGTAATTCTTACTGCCTATAGGCTGATGCCATAAGACATACCGCTGCAAGCCGATCAGTTTGTTTTGAAATTTAGGCGTCAATAGTTTTTTATGCTTCGAATGGACAAGGTAAAAATCTCCTTGATTAAGAGGGGCATGTAATAAAGGGTCTTCCCTCGACGATTGAGATTTCTCCACTTAACCCTCAAATTATTCAGGAGGATTTTTCGGCTAATTTTTGATTTGATAGTATAGTCGAGGAGGACCTCAGAGAGATTGTGAAAAACCACTTTATCATATAATCTATACCAGAGGTCTGCATCCTCTGCCCACCGCAGATCGGGGTCATAATATCCATGTTGTTCGTAGACTTCTTTCTTTATCATTACAGTAGGGTGAAAGACTAGAGTCTTTTTGAAAACTCTTCTTTTGATGTCCTGATCATTGATAGGGAGACGCATGGTCTTAACAGGCTGACGTGACTCAGCTACATATCGTACCGCTGTTCCAAGGATGTCTACCTCGATATGAGCGCTCATATAATCATATTGGAGTTGAAGTCTGTTAGGATATGATATATCATCGGCATCCATCCGTGCAATAAGCTCAGCACGAGCATGTTTGATCCCACGATTTAAGGAATAAGATAAACCCTGGTTAAACTCATTGGTGAGTAGTATGATTCGTTCGTCTTGTTTCTGATATTGTTGTAAAATCTCTAATGTCTGGTCTGAGCTCGCATCATCAATAACTATAAATTCAAACTCTTTAAAGGATTGATTGAGGATGCTCTCTATTGCTTTTTGCACGGTCTGCTCTGCATTATAGCAAGACATTACTACACTAATTTTGGGCTCAGTCATGCCTTCTACTTCGGAAGATTAAACTTGTTATCACTCCTGTGGCTAAACCGAAGAAAATCCAAAAGTAAACGGTAAACATTGAATCTTCTCCAAGTCCAAAAAAGGTCATGAAGCAAAACAGAAATAGGATACATTTTTCAAATGGTCTTGCAATGGCTTTAAGTCGCAGCGTGAGCCAGACCACTCTTGCTTGAACCAGCAGATGTAATGATCCTAAAGCCAACCCCAGACTCCCAAAGAGATGCACATAGTCGGACTCTGGTGAGCTAGGAACGTAATCGAGTATGGCATTTACACTATAAAAGTCAGCAAAAATCTGCCTGTTGAAAATATCTGTATATATCGGATAGCCCCCCAATCCTACCCCAAAAGGAAAATTGTTGATAATGTTCCAAGCGTTAGCATAACTATAGAATCTCGTGTCATAAATGAGATTATCAAAGTACTGATCTTTAAGTAAGAACACAGCAACTCCGGTGAAGACAGCTGCAGCAAACACTCGTTTAAGACTGCCAATATTGAAAATAAGTAGAGCCCCAATCATACCAATCATATAGCTCCGAATGCCAAAACCGGCAAATAGGATCAGCAAGAGTATAGGGACCTTTACGTATTTGTCCCTAACCATATAGAGCGTATAAGCACTTAAAAATCCGAGTAGGTAGCCGTATCGCTGTTTCATAATTCCAAAGTCATCCAAGCTATGCACAAAGGCATCGTTGAATTCTGAGAAGTAATATGATATCGGATATTGAATCAGTATTTGGATCGTACAGAATGCCACCAGAGCAATCATCATCCAGAATATCCATATAGTGCGTCTATAAAAGAATCGGTCGTCCCAATCTCGTACTTTAAATGTGAAGATATGTACGATAATGGCCATCGTGATAAAGATCAATTGGTAGAGAAACCACGATGAATCTATATAAGGACTCAACACAAAATTGATTGAGTATAAGAATACGAGAACGGCATATTGGCTAAGGGATGGCCAGAATGTTGACAGCTTGGGACCTTGATGTATAAACACCATTAATAAGCCACCAAAACAGATGTAGTTAACAAAATTGAATGCTCCTCCACCAAGAGCATTGATCTCAACAGGAAAACCGAAAAGCTGCGATAAGTAAAAATCAAAAAAGGTCAGTCGCAGAAGTGCCATTAGCAAGAAGAAGGATACTATGCTAATCCTGACTTTGGAGATATCCGGTAGTGCTATTTGACTCATGACCGGTTGTGAAGTCTATCAACAATAAATTTCTTTTGCATTCGCATCTCAGGATTGAAGATAATTCCAGTTACGATCATAGCGCCAAGCCAAGAGAAAAAGAATACTAAGAGAATTTCTACAATTGAGTTAATTGTAAATAAATGTTGTATCAGATAACCAGCAATCACGAATAGTGTCAGGAGTAAAACGACATAACTAACCACCCTCAGGGCGCTCTTGGGATCTACATATTTAAATAGAGTTTTGCTCCAGCATATAAACCAGTATGCTAAGGATAACATGCTATACACCGTCACAAAAGTCATCATATCTATCTTTAAAATCAACAGGCCAATAATAATCGGAGCGAAAACAGTCAGTGCTCCAATCCAATATAATCTCGTAAGCTCCTTGGTCTTAAGATCATTGATATACATGATATTGGTAAGACCTTTGAAAATTAAAGACAAGCCTAAGAAGGCAAGCCAAACAACATATGATCCTGCAGAGAGCCACTGATCACCTAGAATGAGAGTGGTGATCTCTTGTCCAAATAGGTGAAAGCATAAACAAGGAATGCCAATGAAATTAAGAATGAACAAAGAAAGGATCTTATAAGCATGTTGGAGGCGCTCCCCTTTCATTGTGCTGAGATAGGTCATGGCAGGAGTGGTGAGGGCATTTCGAAAGGTATTTGGCTTATCTACAACGAAGAGTCCCCGTTCATAATGACCTAATGTGAACTCTCCGAAGATTTTACCTACGAATAGTTTTTCTATGTTTCCGCTTAAACCTGTTATAAGACGGCTAATCACCAAATGATAGGCCTGGATGATATAGGGTTTGATGGATAAAATATTCTTAATAGATACTAATTGATACTTAGCTCTTGAGAGGACAAAAGAACTTATCAGCCTCGTAAAACTATAACTGAGGTGTTTAATAGCTAGAGCCACAGCGCCCCAACCAGAAAGGGCCATACTTATTGATATGAGCAGCGACACTGCTGCGGATCCGATAGAAATTGATTCAGTAGAGTAGAATTTCTTATTGCGCAGCAATTGACTGAATGGTTGATTAGACACACCCATACAGATTGCTGAGACCGACATAATAGGAAACAAGGTGTAGAGGAGTTTTATATCGTAGTAATGGACCATAATAGGAGAGAAGAGCAATAGAATCAATGCCACAAGCACTCCGAAAAAGATGTTAATTGAGAGGAATGAAGAGTTTACAAGCTTATCCACCTTGGGATACTTGAGATAGATAGGTGTAAGACCGAAGTCTAGGAAGGATTGAAAAAAGAGAAATACAGCGAAGCATAAGGCATATACACCGAAGTCTTCAGGTCCAAGAATGCGGGCTAATATTACCGCACCTCCAAGATTGATCAACTGTTGTAATCCAACACCGATAAATGATATTGCACCGCCCTTGACAGGATTCATGTTTTTCAAAGATAGTTGCGCTCAGCACACATCTCAGCCAAATGTTGATCAGAATCACAAAGCTTGCGGATAACGCCGTAAATACTTCTGATTTGAGCATCATTTAGGGTGTCACTCCAAAAGAAGTCTAAGCTCGTACGATTATCATTAAAGGAGGAGTAATGAGAAGAATGCAAGGTGTTGAGGGAGACCATGGATGGCGTAAAAATATGGGATGGATGGATTGGATGGTCATATAAGCCAAGAGCAGTTAATAATTCTTTGACATTGTCAAAAGGATTGGCGTACAGATCTTCATAAAAGATAGGTTTCTCTTTAATCTGGTCCAGTTGTTTTAATCCGACGAGATTGAGGTATCCCCATACGAAGGCAAGCTGTTCTACATGAGTTGAGCAGCTGGCAGAAATCTTTTGAAAGGTTGAATCTTTAATCTGATGATTCAATAGACTCCAGTGTTCTTCCCATCCCAGATCTTCCCAGAAATGGGGCCTATTGCGGATGGAAGCAATTACTGCCAGGGGGTGTCTGATGATGTATAAAGTCTTAGCGGAATAATGCTCTGCTATAGAGCCAAATGAGGTATTTAATCGAATAGATTTAAACCCAATGATCTCAGAGTGTCGCCAGATTGTTTCAACATATTTCTTGTCTACTTGATCAATAGTTGATGGAAGATGATTTCTTAGCAACCACTCGTGCCTAATTTGCTTGTTGAGTACGTCATCAATGTGTTGAATGAGATGATCAGGCAGCCCTGATTCTCGATAAATTGTGCTATTTACATCGCTAAATATATTAGGATGCAGCGGCTCAAATAGAACTAGACAGCCGCTATACTTAGAGATAATATCTGAAACCCATGTAGTGCCAGACCTACCAAGCCCAAAAATGAAAATAGGCTCATTCATATCTGGCAAAATAGAATATTATATAATCATACCTGCAGCAACTGTATTATTAGAGGCTTCATCAATAAGAATCACACTACCAGTATTTCGATTCTTGCGATAGGAATCAACAAATAAAGGCTTGGTACTACGTAGTACAACTCGTGCGATATCATTCATATTAATGTTCTTATCCTCCAAATCTCGATGCAAGGTGTTTATATCGAGCTTATATCTAATCTCCTTTACTACACAGCGAGCATCTTGAGACGTATGTCTTATACTATATTTTCCTTTTGATTGGAGCGGTCTGCTACTATCAAACCAACATAACATGACTTCAATATCTTGTGTTATTTCAGGTTGATTGTTTTCTCTGACTATCATATCACCTCTGCTCAAGTCTAGATCATCTTCTAATAGTACTGTCACTGATTGCGGAGGAAAAGCAGCCTCTTGTTCTCCGTCAGGTCCCATGATCTGTTTAATCTTTGTGGAAAACCCTGTTGGCAATAAGGTAACTGCATCTCCTTTTTTCATAACACCACCGGCTAAGCGTCCTGCATAACCTCTGTAGTCATGAAACTCATCAGTATTAGGTCTGATGACAAACTGTACGGGAAATCTCGGATCAATAAAATTGTGATCACTTGCTATATGTACATTTTCGAGGTAGTACATAAGAGTCGGGCCATCATACCAAGGGGTCTTTTCTGAGCGAGTTACTACATTATCTCCTAGTAATGCAGAGATCGGAATGAAGTGTACATCAACTACGTCAAGCTTTGCAGCAAATGCTTCAAAAGACTCTTGTATTTTGTCATATTCTTTCTGGCTGAAGTCAACCAAGTCCATTTTATTAACACAGACAACAATGTGAGGAATCTGGAGAAGAGAGGCTATGATCGCATGTCTCTTAGTCTGCTCTACCACACCATGGCGCGCATCGATAAGAATCAATGCGACGTTGGCAGTTGATGCTCCGGTAACCATATTACGTGTATACTGAATATGCCCAGGGGTATCAGCGATAATAAACTTACGCTTAGGTGTACTGAAGTATCTGTAGGCAACATCTATGGTTATACCTTGCTCTCTTTCAGACTTTAGTCCATCTGTGAGGAGCGCTAGATTGATTCCTTCTTCTCCTCGACGCTCTGTGACATCTTTTATCTGATCGTATTGATCTTGATAGATACTCTTACTGTCGTAAAGTAATCTTCCTATAAGTGTTGACTTGCCGTCATCTACACTTCCTGCTGTCGTAAATCTTAATAACTCTGTATTACTATCACTCATGATTTTTTCTCTTTTAGGGGTCTAGAAATAACCTTCTTTTTTGCGATCCTCCATTGCAGTCTCACTCCTCTTGTCATCAGTTCGCCCTCCTCGTTCGGTCATACGAGTAGTCGCAACCTCTTCTATAATACCTTCTACTGTGGTGGCATCTGACTTCCATACGCCCGTACAAGTCATATCTCCTATAGTACGACATCTCACAGTCTCTTTAAATACTTTCTCACCAGGCTTTTTAGTGATGTAATCACAATCCGCCAGTAGGGTGCCATCTCTTTCAAATACCTCTCTTTCATGTGAAAAATATAAAGAAGGTAATTCAACCTTTTCCATAGCCAAGTACTGCCATACATCGAGTTCAGTCCAGTTACTGATAGGGAATATTCTAAAGTGTTCTCCCATATTCTTACGACCATTGAATAGATTCCATAATTCTGGACGTTGATTTTTAGGATCCCATTGGCTGAATTCGTCCCTATGTGAGAAAAAGCGCTCTTTGGCTCTCGCTTTTTCTTCATCTCTTCGGGCACCACCCATAGCAGCATCAAATTTCCCTTTTTCCAAGGAATTAAGTAGGACCCCAATCTGGAGCATATTCCTACTCGCATTAATGCCTTTTTCTTCTACTGCATCTCCTGCTTGTATGGCTTCTTCAACAGACCCAACAATTAGTTTAGCACCGAGTTTCTTCACAAGATTATCTCGGTATTCTAGAGTTTCTGGGAAATTGTGTCCCGTATCTACATGCAATAATGGGAAAGGAATCTTGGCAGGATAAAAAGCTTTATATGCTAAATGGACAATTAGGATCGAATCCTTACCTCCAGAAAACATGATTACGGGGCGCTCAAATTGAGCTGCAACTTCACGGAGGATGAAGATCGACTCCGACTCTAACTCTTTAAGATGACTGATATTATAATCCATGTATTATACCAATTTCGATTTTTCAATAATGTAGTGACATAATTTATCAACGCTCTCGTCTACACTCTGAGAAGCAGTTGGTATTACCATATCGGCATTTACAGGAGGTTCATATGGTGAGTCAATTCCTGTAAAACCTTTTATTAATCCTTTTCGGGCTTTTTGATAAAGACCTTTTACATCTCTTTCCTCACATAGCTCAAGGGAAGTTTCGACGTAGACTTCGTTGTAATCGGACTCACCTATTATTTCTTTAGCCATTGCTCTAATCCCGATCGTGGGGCTTATAAAGGAACAAAGGGTTATTACACCACTCTCGACATACAACTTTGCGGTTTCTGAAATGCGTCTGATATTCTCTTGTCTATCTTCTACACTAAAGGTGAGATTGTTAGATAGCCCCGTTCTAATATTATCTCCATCTAAAACCTGTACAAAAAATCCTTTATTAAAGAGTTTGCGCTCGACACCTTTAGCAATTGTGCTTTTGCCAGAACCCGATAAACCAGTGAGCCAAAAAACACCTGACTTTTGACTTAAAAACCGTTCTCGCTCTTCTCTTTGAACCAGCTTATCAAATATGGAATGAATATTTTCCATTAGACTATTTCTTAAAAGGGTTCAATTTTCTGATACTCCCTCTTGGTACCGATTGCCAGGCTCTCTCATGTAGATAGTAAATGATCAACTTTATAAAGAACTCTATTGAAGCAACCTTAACCGCCGTTTCCATTTCACCTGTTGTAAAATAGGTAATCCCAAAGATGGTACTAGTGGCAATAATCCTCCAAGTTAGTCCCTTGAGTATACTTCTTAAATGAGATTCCTTATGAGTTTCTGACATTAGCTGTGCTAAAATTCACGCAAACCTACAACTATTATTGGTTGTAGCATAGGTTGTGCTATAACCTGATTACATATAGAGCACCAAGGATGATAAAACTTAGAAATATTCCGAGCAAAAACCCGTACGACAGTATTCTTGGGAGTCCCAAGACATTAGCTTGTATGGGAGTTATGGGCTTATCAATCAATTGGATGAGCGGCGTATTATTTTGAAGAGCGAGCTCGGCGATGGCCAAGTTTTTTTCAGCCTCGGCAAACGCAGTTTTCAAAATTAAAGACTCTGTTGACAATTTGCTTAATCTTGTGGCAGCGGTATTTTGCCAAGTATTAGTGCTCCGATCTTGCAAAACTGCTATTTCGCGTTCTACGGAGTTAAGCGAAGTGGAGATGGAGTCTCGCTTGTTCTTGATGATATCGTAGGATAGTTGCTGACGTTCTACGGACTTGTTGGTGTAGAAGTCCTTGAGGTATTCGAAGTGATTAATTAGATAATTGATAGAAAGCTCTTCAGATAGTGATTCAAAATCAAAAGTCATGACGTAGTGATCTCGCCCATAGTCCATATTCAGAAGACCACCACCCTGTTCTGCTCCGTTCACTAGCGTATGTAATTGTTTGATTAAGTAATTATACTCTGGTGTACCTGCGGACGCTGTGAAATTGCCCGAAAATGGTTTTTCAGAATATGCCTGCCAACTTTCATCAATTTTATATAGGCCAATCAAATGATCAGCTATACTCTTATTTTCTCCGTCAATGTCGCATTGAGATTTCAATACCTGTTCTAGTATATTCCGAGATCGCGCAATTTCAATGAGCTTGTCTATATTATATTTTCCTGTGGAAACGGGCAGCCCAAACTGACCCAGTATGCTTGATATTCCTGTGATAGATTGCCCTGAATCATCGCTCAGCATTAAGGTTAACTTGGCATTATAACTAGGAGCTTTGCTTTGTGACCAGAACCAGAAGCCCCCACATGATAATAAGATTGAAAGAACAAAGATCTTCCAATTCCTGAGCATGAGATTAACATATCCCTTGATAGATCTGATGAAATCCTCTAAGGAAATTTCGTCTTCAGGTCTCATGGATTTCATCTCAGCCATTATCGATCAGTCTTTATAGTTTAAAGATGGCAATAAAAACTTTTCAGCCACTTCAATAGAGATGTTCTTTCTACGCGCATAATCTACCACTTGATCCAGTTCGATTTGGCCCAAGCCAAAATATTTAGACTCTGGATGACTTAAGTAGTATCCACTTACAGATGCCGCAGGATACATCGCCAGGCTCTCCGTTAATGATATCCCAGTATTCGCTTCAACATTAAGCAATTCGAATATGGTCTCTTTCTGAGTGTGATCTGGACAAGCTGGATAACCCGGGGCCGGACGGATGCCCTGATATTTTTCTTTTATGAGATCCTCACTACTCAATTTTTCGTTGCTATATCCCCAGAAATCAATTCGGATCAGCTCGTGAAGCTTCTCAGCAAAGGCTTCGGCTAGTCTGTCAGCCAGTGACTTGAGGAGAATGCTATTATAATCATCATGATTCGCTTCGAACTCCTTAAGTTTTCTTTCGATGTCGATGCCGGTAGTTACGGCAAAGGCCCCAATGTAATCTTGATGTCCATTTGGGGCAATATAGTCAGCAAGGGCTAGTTGCGGGACCTTGTCGTTCTTTTTCCGTTGTTGTCTCAAGCCATACAGGGTATATGATTTACCCTCATCAGGATCGGTGATCACAATGTCTTCGTGATCTTGATTTGCAGGAAATAGACCATATACGCCATTAGCCGTAAGCCATGATTCTTCAACGATAAGTTTCAGCATCTCTTGAGCGTCATCATAGAGCTTTCTAGCTTCTACACCGATTACTTTGTCTTCAAAAATCTTTGGATACTTTCCCTTTAGTTGCCAACTGCTAAAGAAAGGTGTCCAATCAATATAATCGACAAGTTCTTTAATGTCAAATGACAAGAGTGTATGAACGCCTAACTTCTTAGGGACTGGAGACGTATAGCTATCCCAGTCTATTTGTGGTTGTTTCTTTCGTGCTTGATCAAGAGTTAGGTACTCCTTCTTCTTGGTATTCTTGAGACGTTGAGTACGTACTTTATCGTATTCAGCTCTTATATCAAGAATATAATTGGACTTGTTGTCTTCATCTGATGAAGTCAAGATGGTAGAGACGCCTACGCTACGAGAAGCATCAAGCACATGTATAGTAGCACCTTCATAAACAGGCTCGATCTTCAGAGCAGTGTGAGTTTTACTAGTTGTCGCACCTCCTATTAATAGAGGAGTATTCATTCCTCGTTCTTGCATCATGCTTGCGACGTTAACCATCTCATCCAAAGATGGTGTGATCAAGCCACTCAGGCCGATTATATCTACTCCTAGTCTCTGTGCTTCATCGAGTATTTTATTAGCAGGTACCATTACACCTAGGTCGATAATCTCGAAATTATTACAAGCTAGAACAACACCGACTATATTCTTTCCGATGTCATGAACATCTCCTTTTACTGTGGCAAGGAGTATTTTACCTTTTGTTTGGATCACTCCTTCTTTCTCTTCTTCTATATATGGTGTAAGAAAAGCCACCGCCTTTTTCATCACTCGAGCACTCTTCACGACCTGCGGCAAGAACATTTTACCTGCACCAAATAAATCACCGACAACGTTCATGCCATCCATCAAAGGTCCTTCGATCACTTTGAGCGGTGATGAAAGCTCTATCATAGCTGCGTTAGCATCTTCGTCTATAAACTCTGTGATTCCTTTAATTAAAGCATGCTCTATTCTTTTTGATACTGGATTTTCTCTCCACGTCAGATCAACCTTCCGCTCTTTACCAGAGCCTCTTACGTTTTCTGCATAGCTGATCAATCGATCTGTCGAGTCATCCCTACGATTGAAGATTACATCTTCTATTAAATCACGCAACTCTACGGGGATTTCGTCGTAGATTTCCATCATGCCTGCATTGACGATTCCCATATCCATGCCTTTTTGGATGGCGTGATAGAGAAATACACTATGCATGGCTTCTCGTACTAGATTATTTCCTCTGAATGAGAAGGAAACGTTACTTACACCACCACTAATCTTCACACCAGGACACCTTGCTTTGATTTGTTCTGTCGCATCTATGAAGTTCATAGCATATTCATTATGCTCTTCTATCCCTGTGGCGACTGCAAATATGTTAGGATCAAAAATGATGTCATTCGGATTAAATCCGACCCGATTTACAAGAATGTCATAGGCACGGACACAGATCTCAACTTTGCGCTCAGTAGTATCTGCTTGACCTTCCTCATCAAAAGCCATTACTACTGCCGCCGCACCATATCTTTTAACGGTCTTTGCTTGACTGATGAAAGCGTCTTCTCCTTCTTTGAGCGATATAGAATTAACAATACATTTTCCTTGGACGCACTTAAGGCCCTCTTCGATGATCTCAAACTTGGAGGAATCAATCATTACGGGGAGCTTAGCTATCTCTGGCTCAGACATCATGAGATTGAGGAATTCCTTCATCTCTTTTTTTGAGTCCAGTAGGCCTTCGTCCATGTTAACGTCTATAACTTGAGCGCCCCCTTCTACTTGATGCTGCGCTACTGTAAGCGCCTCTTCATAGTTCCCTTCTTTTATGAGCCGAGCGAATTTGCGAGATCCTGTCACATTGGTTCGCTCACCTACATTGATAAAGTTGATATTCTCTCTGACGATAAGAGGCTCAAGACCACTATACATGCTATATGAACTTTCAGTCTTATATTTCCTTGGCTCAATACCTATAACATTGTCAGCCATTACTTTAATATGATCTTGAGTAGTACCGCAGCACCCTCCGATGATATTAACAAGACCGGTTGAAGCGAAATCTCTTATGTATTCACCCATCTCCTTTGCACCTTGGTCATACTCACCGAGTTCATTGGGAAGCCCTGCATTAGGATAGGCACTTATAGGACAAGTAGCAATGCTAGCTAAATCTTTGAGAAATGGTGTAAGTTCCTTGGCCCCTAAAGCACAATTGAGGCCTACAGAAAGTAAAGGCATATGTGACACTGAAATCCAGAATGCCTCAACAGTCTGACCACTTAGGGTTCTACCACTCGCATCAGTAATTGTTCCAGAGACCATGATCGGCCATGACCGTTCTTTCTCTTCGAATAATAGGTCTAAGGCAAAGAGAGCAGCTTTGCAATTGAGCGTATCAAACACAGTTTCAATTAAAAGAATATCAGCTCCCCCGTCGACTAATCCCCTTGCCTGTTCTATATATGCTGCAACGAGATCATCAAAGGTTACTGCACGATAACCTGGATTGTTTACATCTGGAGATAGCGAGGCTGTGCGATTAGTTGGTCCCAATGCACCTGCTACATATCTAGGCTTATCAGCGGACTGATATTTCTTGACTGCTTCTCTAGCTATGGCGGCGCTGGCTTTATTCATCTCATAGGCTAACTCGACTAGGTCATAATCAGCCTGAGAAATGCTGTTAGCGCTAAAAGTGTTAGTCTCTATGATATCAGCGCCCGCTTCTAAGTATGCTTCATGTATCTCTCTGATAATATGTGGTTGAGTTAGGGATAACACTTCATTATTTCCCTTTATATCCATATGATGTTTTGCAAATCTATCACCACGATAGTCTGCT
Organism: uncultured Saprospiraceae bacterium; assembly: GCA_964505335.1. GTDB lineage: Bacteria > Bacteroidota > Bacteroidia > Chitinophagales > Saprospiraceae > GYS-P2D. The sequence goes on from CAZDHV010000005.1 coordinate 25,019, forward strand.
TCAGTCAATTTGTATCGCTGGATCATCGTGCCCATAGCGCCATCCAACACTAAAATTCTATCGGCTAAAACTTCCCTTAAATCTATATCGATATAAGTCAATAGTCTATCGGTTTGCTGTATACATTCGCTCTAATTCCAAAGCTTGTGTAGTTAGTAGTCTGATTAAAGTTACTATCTGCACTGCTCTGATTTCGGTGCAAATATCGCAAATCAATATAGTAACCGCTGAAGAGTTCATAAGTCAGACCGATTTCAAACAAGCTAATGTCAACAGGTGTACCCTGACCAGTAAAATTTCCGAATTCTGATAGGCGAGAATCATTATTGAGTAGGAAGTCAAAGCCGATATTATTATTGAGATCATCACCATAGGCCGTCCTTATGAATCTTCCATCTATAGTGAGTGCGGGATGTGGTTGATATTTCATTAGAACAATGAATTCTGAGAAGTTCGCGCCAAGAGGATGTGCCAAGGCCTGATTAAAATGACTAAAGCTGGTCAGGACATTTCCATTAGCATCAGCTACGTTGTGCGAATAGGTAAAGGGTCTGGCTGTATTATATTC
>CAZDHV010000005.1:25686-42509 GCA_964505335.1 uncultured Saprospiraceae bacterium
GAGGCCTTAAAATCGAGGTAGTGAGCCACCATATATTTTTTTGGAAGTAAGTTGTCTCCTACATTATCAGCCGAGCTGATCGGAGAGAGCTCAGTGAATAAGTTCTGGTAGTGAAACTTCCAGACATTAGTACTTAGCTTGAGATAAAAGTAGTTGTGGCTATAATCACTGAGAAGTAGTGACCTATAGCCATCACCGATAAAGTTATTTCCATAACCAAGCTGTAGATCTACTGACGGGGAGATTTTTAGGCCAGTATAAGCTTGTGCGTTGAGAAAATCCCAACCTTGAAAAGAACTGAGTGCACGACTCTCAAAGGATTTAAAGAAACCTTGGCCCGGGATATGATTCCAACGATTTATTCGAGCATTTACATGAGGTAAGAACTCTCGTTGATTTTCATAGATCGCACTATAGAAATAGATCTTTTTATCGATAGAGCCACGGAGTTTGATTCCTCTAGTATTCTGATAGAGAGCATTCCCCTCATTGTTACCCACAGTCAAGTTGAACAGAGGGTTTACTCTTAATTCAAAATTGTCTGTGCTGACAGAATAAAAATGCGCCGCTGTCTTGTAGAAGGAATTGAAGATTCCATTGGTCTTTTTCTCATTGAGGGCGAGAGAGTCTCTTAGGTATGGAAGGATCTCATCATATTCTGATATCAATCTATTAAGTCCAACTTGATCAATGGCTCTGTAACTCTGTATTGAGTCCAAGATATCCACGAGCTGAAGAGGGTCAGCATACCTGATGGAACTATGACTAGTAAACTGATCAGGATATAGGCTTCCTATTCTGTCAAGAGAATGAAAATGTACTGGATTATAATCTAGAAAGCTCACTTGCGCCCATAACCCCGTAGACAGGCTTATGAGAAGCAAGATGTAGATGTTTTTGATCACACGGTAAAGTTAAGCAGGTAGTCTTGTAGCTGATGATTGAAGGAGTCCATAGAACCATCGAGAAACTCAACCTGTATCGGCAGAACGTATATGTTAATATTATATTTGATCAGAAAGTCATAATGCAGCCCAAGCCGGGTAGCATCTTTCTCAGTTGTAATGATCACGGCATTTTGGCCCTTTAATTCATTATATGCTGAGGCTATATTGGAAACTTCATGAGGACTGAAGTAATGATGGTCTTCAAATGAGAAGGAGCTAACATTAGGAACCATGCTGTATATATACTCCATTAGATAATCTGTTGAGGCAATGGCTGTCACTAATATGGCTGTATCATAGTCAGAAATTGCAATCCGACTACCATTAAAGATGTGATAAGGATTTTGGTAACGATACTTTGTAAAGTAGATGCTCTGGTGGTCTTCGGGCTTAATGCTATTGACCATTGATTGCTTCTCATCTTCACTGATTTGGTCTGGACATTTACTAATTATGATAATGTCTGCACGAGAGGCACCTTGAGGCCATTCTCTAAGTCTCCCTGCTGGCAAGAGGAAGTCCTCAAAGTAAGGTTTGCTGTAGTCAGTTAATAGGATATTGAGTCCAGCGGTAACGCTGCGATGTTGATAACTATCATCTAGGATCAACGCTTGAATATTCGGCTTTTGAGATAGCATTTGTGGTATTCCGATAGAACGACTTTCAGATACCGCTACGCTGATGTTCGGGTACTTCATGGAATATTGCTTAGGCTCATCACCGACCGTTTTTGCTGTGTCTCTCTTATTGACGAGACGATAACCTTTTGATTTGCGATTATATCCTCTGCTCATTACTCCAATATTGAGGTATGGTTGAAGTAGTGTAATGAGATATTCGACATGGGGTGTTTTGCCAGATCCTCCGACAGCTAGATTTCCCACACCTATGACTGGGATATTAAATTCGATAGATCGCAATAGTTTAGTTCTATAGAACAAATCTCTAATCAGTACTCCAAGACCAAATAGCAGGGAGAACGGAAGCAAAAGACCTTTTACTAAATATTCTCTAAGCACTCTGTAACTGTTTAAATACTTGATGTCCTATCGAGCATTGTAAGCACATTTTATTGTCGCAGAAATGTTTCTTTAGATGAAGGAGGGCTTGGCTACTTGCTGCTGATTGTGTTGGCATTTTGAGTTCTTTCCATTTTTTTATCACGGAATTCTTCTCGCAAGCTATAACATCTAAAATGTCTACGGCTTTAGATTTAAGTTCATCGCTATCTTGGTATATACCATAGGCATATTTAAGGGGTGCGACCGCATTGATTATGATCGAGTTGATTTTATCAAGTCCAATTGATTTTTTGATAGGCTTTGCTTCACTGTCAAATCGGTAATGCTCATACCAAAATCCGTCTTCAAGACTAACTCGTAACTCACTTATGATAACCTTATTATCACTTCCAAACAATAGGGCGTCCAGTCGGTCAATTTTGGATAATAGTTTGGCCATCTGAGCCAATCGAATGGTAGGAAAACCTGAAGGTCTCATTCGCATAAATTTCCATTCGGCAGTTCTCATTTCGAGGAGATTATATTTCTGCCGATAGAACTCGTAATGCCTTTTCAATTTCAATACATATTCATGTTCTTCCTTGGTGCTTAAGAACCCTGCTACACCGAATAAGATGCCCTCGAGCTCTTCAATGGAGTCTCTATGTTTAATAATTATATGGTAGGGTACTAATTGGCTCAAGCGAAGGAATGCATCGGCATTCACACTAAGACCGATACTCCAGAGTAGTCGTTGATAAATAACCTCTTGCCAGTTGTCGGTTTGAGCATTGAGCTGCTTCAGGATACTTTTCGCCTTTATCGTGAGGCGTTCTGCGAGGACCTTGTCTAGAGTCATGGATTTAGTGATCTCATTTATATCAGATATCCAAGACTCACACGGTATCCAACTCTTGTTTCGATTGAGCAAATGATAGGCATTATAGGATGATTTATTAATCCTTGATCTAAGCTCAAGCGTTGGTATTACTTGATCTCCAACTAGTATTGTCTTGTCGTGATTGAGGACAACATGTAGGATGACATTTTGATATGCTTCATCTGTTGAGTGTTTGTGCTTATCCCAATCAGAGGAGTTGATGTGCATTTCGATGTGACCATGCCAAATCATATCGCCGATTTTCACAGCGCCATTTAAAAAGTCAGGACCAGCATTAGTATTGTAATTTCCAAAGTTCAATATATCTACTTGCTCCCCAGATGTCAAGAGAAGGTCTTGGAGATCAAAATTCTTAAGTCTCCAGATGTAGTGTATAAAATCCTCTGATATATTATTGTTTGTCACCTATAGACCTCTTTCATATATCTTAAAGGTATATGAATATTGGTTTTTATCATCTGCCACATGGTGCTCATCAAATGTAATCTTGAACAGATCATAATTGACCTCGGGGAAATAGGTATCACCCTCTGGTTGAGCATCAACTTCCGTGAGGTAAAGTCGTTGCCATAGATCCTGAGTCTGCTTATATATATTTCCTCCCCCCAGAATAAACACTTCTTCTTCTCCTTCCTTGTGGGCATATGCCAATGCCTCGTCGATGCTATGTTTAACTACGATATTGCTATGGTAGTAAGATTTATCACGAGTGACAACCACATGTACTCTATTCGGTAATATCCCAGGTAAAGACTCAAATGATTTTCGTCCCATTATAACATGTCTGTTGATCGTCTTTGCTTTGAACCACTTTAGATCTCCAGGAAGATGCCAAGGCAAGTCGTTGTCCTTGCCAATTACATTGTTTTTTCCTTTGGCAACAATAGCAGAGATGATCACAGATAATTATTGAAGAGTTATTAAATCTGTTTGCAAGATACTTTGTTCGACAGGCAAGCGCCTCTTGGAAATCTCTTTTTTGATATATTTTTCAATGAGCAAACCTGAGATTGGAGCGGCATATGTTCCACCACCACCTGCATTTTCAATGAAGACGGCAATGGCTATCTTGGGATCCTCAACCGGCGCAAAAGCAAAGAACACTGAGTGATCAATCCCTTGAGGATTTTGTGAAGTCCCAGTTTTTCCTGCGATAGAAATACCAGGCGTTGCAGCCCGAAACCCTGACCCCCCTGTTATGACTTTCTCCATGCCTTCAATGACGGGCGTGAAGATTATTGAGTCAACGCCAACAGCCTGCTTCTCCATGTACTTACTATCGATCTGTTGATTAGTGATATCCTTAATTAGATGAGGTTTGTAGAAATACCCACGATTAGCAATTATAGCAGCGAGGTTTGCCATTTGAACAGTTGTGAGTTGAAGCTCTCCCTGACCGATTCCAAGTGAGAGAATATAGGTTGATCTCCAGCATTGATCACATTTGTACTCTTCATTATAGTAGCTGGTTGTTGGAATAAACCCATCAATTTCTTCTCGTATGTCAATGCCTAACTTATTGCCAAGACCGAAGCGCTCGAGGTATTCATTGAGCAAGTCGAGACCCTTGCCGGGAGTTCTATATCCATAGTGGTTTATAAAATCACGCATCATCTGGTAGAAGTAGGTATTGCAGGAGTATTGCAATGCGACTTGCATGTTATATGGGTGAGGATGATCTCTACAGCCTTGGATGAATCCCTTTTTCTCATTGATGACATATTCTCCTGAGCAATGCATGGACTTAGTCGGATAAGTAATGCCTTCTTGCATAGCGATCAGTCCCAAAATTGGTTTGAAAATGGATCCTGGTGGATATTTCGTTTGTACTGACCTATCCAACAGAGGCCTATGGAGGGTGTCTGAGAGTAGAGAGAGATAGGTGTCTGATCGTTCTTTGCCAAAAGATAAGCTGTTCGGATCATAGCCTGGGCTACTGGCCATAGTAAGGATTTCACCTGTCTTGGGTTCAATAGCAACTATACTGCCTCGTTTATTTTGTAGTAGCTTTTCGGCATAAACTTGTAAATCGATATCGATACTCGAGGTGAGTCTGAGTCCACTCTGAGCAGTAGAGTCATTCTCTCCATACTCGTATTTTTCAAGCTCTTTGCCAAAATTATCCTTGAGTAAATACTCTACACCCTTCACTCCTCTCAACTCTGCATCGTAGTATCCTTCGAGGCCATTAGCACCTTTGGTGTCACCAATTTCATATTCATCAGAGGTAGCGATTTCTTGTGCATTGACCTCATTGACATAGCCCATCACATGACCAGCCGCAGCATATGGGTATGACCTCCTACTCTTAATGACGGGGTAAAAACCAGAAAATTTATGCAGGTGCTCCTGAAATTGAGAATAGTATAGTGGACTAATATTATCAAGTAAGGTGATCGGCAAGTGGCTCTGGAAATATCTTCTTCCTTTAGTAATTTCAAGCGCCTGATCATACTCTACGGGCTCAATATTTAGTAAAGCGCAAAAGTGTTCCTTATCAAAATCTGGTGCTATCTCACTATTGACTATCTCGAGTTGATAAGTAGGCTCGTTTACGACAATTAGTTTGTCATTACGATCCACAATTACACCTCTCGAAGGCCTAATAGTTTTCTTTATAAGAGTTCTGTTCTCAGCACGCAGGCTATAGTCACTATTGATCACTTGATGATCAAACAAATTGGCTATTAGCACTCCAGAACCCAAGAAAAACAGGACTAAAATTATCCTATATCGCTCTTTGTACTCCATTTGTCAGAATGTACATAACTATAACCTAACGATCAACTGGTATAGGCAGATTATAAGGTAAGAAGCTATAAAACTTATGATTGTATTTACTAAGATCTTCACTATGAATAATAAAGAAAAGGCATCAATTGAAAAGTAAGCCAGTAGATGGATCAATAGCATGAGGGCACTATACGATAGAAACCAACTCAAGCCATAGTTGCTCGAATTAGGAGAATTGTCAGCACGGTATCCACCCCGAGGCTCTAGCAGCGCTAATATATAAGGCCTCAAAAATGCCATTAGTACCAAAGCGGATGCATGAACACCGAGAGATTGGTAGAAAAAATCTATAATCAACCCCAGCACAAAAGAGATTATCAACACGGCACTTCTGGAAGTAGAAAGTGGCAATAGAATGATAATTAGAGGATAGATATAAATCGTCAGCGAAAAATTACTGCCAAAAGGAATTGCAAAATTCAGTAATAGCAACACCTGAACACTCATCAGGATTGCAGCATGAATAGAAATCGATAAGATGCTATTACTATTCATCTAACGACTTTATTTCTGCAAACGAAAGGTTTTCAACAATCATCACATTGTCAATCTTGGAAAAGGGTACACTTGGTGTGAGCTTTATGTTGAAGAACTCTCCAGACTTTTCTAATGACCAATCTTTGACGATTCCTACCATTATTCCAGGAGGAAAAATCGTTGAGTATCCATTGGTCATAACACTATCTCCTATCGCGATCTCGGCGTGATTAGGGATGCCATCTAGATCGAGAGTTTGATAGGATTGTCCTGACCATGAGACTGTGCCAAAGTAGTCTTGCCCTTTGAGTGTAGCGCTGATTTTCAGATTAATATTAAGAAGACTAATTGCTGAGCTGTAGTTTTTGCTAACACTACTTATTGTACCAACAACGCCGTCGTAGGAAATGACTCCCTGGTCAATCCGAATAGAATCAACTTCCCCTTTGTTAATTATGAGCTTGTTGCGCAATGAATGAATATTCTGACTTCGAACCTTTGCGGGTGTGATGCCATAATCAAAGTCTAAGTCTAGAGGCGTGTCTTGATTTTTAATTCTATCCGTAAGTTGAATGATTTCTCTAATGAGTTCCGCATTTTGCTCGGAGAGCATCTCATTCTCCTTTTCTAAATCTAAAAGATTGTTTATGCGAGAAGTTTGGGTTCTTATAGACCCTGTAATTTGGCTTGCTGAGTTCGCCAGGATTTGATTTTGAGAGCGATTATAGTTGACTACTAAGCTGAGGCATATTATTTCAAGCACGACGAACAATATTACATGAACATACCGCTGTGCTAATCCAAAAACTGAAGTCATTATTACATACTCCTTCTATCCATCAAAAATGTAAACTTTGCTGTGTTTTGAAGCGCTATGCCAGTACCTCTTACTACAGCTCGAAGTGGGTCATCTGCAACAAATACATTCAGCTTAGTTTTTTCGCTTATCCTTCTATCAAGACCTCTAAGTAAGGCTCCACCACCAGTAAGATAAATCCCCGTTTTATAGATGTCCGAGGCAAGCTCTGGAGGAGTTTCTTCAAGAGCGCGGATAATTGCATCCTCTATCTTTCCAATAGACTTGTCTATTGATTCTGCTACCTCTACGTGATTTACCAAGATTTGCTTTGGTATACCTGTTAACAAATCACGACCATTTATAGCAAGAGGTGGAGGCGGGTTCTCGATATCTGTGATTGCTGCACCAACTTCTTTCTTTATAATTTCTGCTGTACGCTCTCCTATCAGCAGGTTGTGCATTCTTTTGACGTATTCGATAATGTCTTCATTGAGCTCATCACCTGCGGTACGAATTGATTGATCTGTTACAATTCCTGATAATGCAATCACAGCGATCTCTGTAGTTCCACCACCGATATCAATAATCATATTACCCATTGGCTCCATCACATCTATGCCGATCCCTAAGGCCGCAGCCATCGGCTCATGGATCAAGTAGGTTTCCTTGGCATCCACATGATCAGCAGAATCAAAAACGGCACGTTTTTCAACCTCTGTGATTCCTGAGGGAATACAGATTACCATTTTTAGATGTGAGAAGAATCGTCTACGACCTTCAACCATATTGATCATTCCTTGGATCATATTTTCTGCAGCTTGGAAGTCTGCTATTACGCCATCCTTAAGTGGACGGATGGTAAGGATGTTGCTATGCGTTTTTTCATGCATATTCATAGCCTTGGTGCCCACAGCGAGTAATTCGCGGGTATTCCTATCCATGGCAACTATAGAGGGCTCGTCAACAACAACTTCATTATCATATACGATAAGTGTATTTGCAGTACCTAAGTCTATTGCTAGTTCTTGTCTGAAAAAACTAAATATTCCCATTAATCTCTTCTGTAATAGTTTTCGTCATTCATTAAATCCTGGATGGCGGTTTCGGCTCAACCCACGGTTACTATCCAAAAATCGTTCCTATTAAAATATTGCTGCGCAGTATCAAGGATTTCTTCTGCGGTAATTGAGCGATAGATGTCTAATAGGGATTTTAACTCGTCCAAGGGAATGTGGTTCAAAGCTAATGTTTTTATAGCCTTAATACTATTGAGAGGACCATCAAAAAAATTGATATACATACCACTCACATAGTTTTTTACTAAGTTGAGTTCATCTTCGGGCACTTTTTCTTGACACATACGATTCAGCTCTTTCTTTATTTCTGCTATGGTCAGCTGTACATTGGACTTGTCTACATCTGTAGAGATCATGAGTGAGCCATCTGCCATATGGGTGTCAAGTATAGAATAGATGCCGTAGGTCCATCCTTTGTCTTCACGGATGTTAGAGATCAATCGACTACCAAAGTATCCACCCAGTATAGTATTGGCCATAAGGAGGTTATGGTAATCTGGATGATTTCTACTAAAACAATGTCGTCCCATACGAATAGACGTCTGCAAGGGATTTCCTCTGACAGAACTGTGCTTTAAGGATGAAGGCTTTTTATTAAGCACGATATTATTAATAATATGATCACTGTTTGGTAGCGAAGACAGAGTCGCACTCAGACGGTTTATAACAGTGGGGTTAATATCTCCGGCAACAAAACAAGAGCAATTCTGTGCATTGAAGAATTGTGAGTGATGATGAATCAGGTCTGATCGTGCAATCTGCTCATATTTATAAGGGTCACTATTGTATCCATATGGATGATCGTATCCGAACAGTGACTCCGTAAGTTTTCGATATGAGATGATTTCGTTCTTCTGAAGATCCATCTTAAGCCGCTCTTTCCTTCTTGATATGATTAACTCAAGCTCTTCTTGACTGAATGAAGGCATGGTTAATATCTCTTCGATCAGGCCAGTGAGTTTATCAAAGTACTTAGTCATAGACAGCACTTTAATAGAGATCGTGTCGAAATCAGACCTAACTCTTAATGTGGCGCCATGATAGTCAACATATTCGGCAATCTCTTGGCTTGACCTATGAGTCGTTCCTTCGCTAAGTAGCGCAGCTGTGCAGCTTGCTGACATCTGCGATTCTTCCTGTAACCGGCCTGCTTTAAACACGATATCAACAAGCACCACCTGGGCATTTTTCTTATGTATTTGATAGATGGGAACACCATTAGGTGCATTATCAATAACAACATCAGGACACACAAAGGTGTCCAGTGCATTTATTGAAGGTCGGTTTTTCAGATTTGCCAATGTGTATTGCTTGAGAGAGCGGCAAAAGTAATCATTCGGCCAGTGAGTTCTATCTTAAGAGTGCACTTGCCTTTGTAATAATTTTGCTTAGTTTTAATTTTTGGAATTAATCGAATTAGAACTCCATGAAATTTAGCGTTTCGTCGTCAGAGCTATTGAAGAAACTAAGCCTCGCCAATGGCGTCATTGGCACTAACACTGTGTTGCCAATATTAGAGGACTTTCTCTTTAGTTTACAGGATAATGTGCTAACGATAACTGCGTCAAATCTCGAAACGACTATTATAACAGAGGCAGAGGTCGCAATGGAAGAGGGAGGACAGATAGCGATCCCTGCTAAGATTCTCATGGATACACTAAAGGCACTACCGGAGCAGCCAATTACCGTAGAAATAGATGACGGAACCAGAGCAGTAAAGATTACTTCTGCATATGGACGCTACAAACTGTCAGGAGATTCGCCAGAAGATTATCCAGAACTGCCATCATCTGATGAAGTAGAATCTATATCCATCAATGGAGAGATACTTTCCAAGGTTCTAAATAAAACACTCTTTGCGACGAGCAACGACGAGTTGAGAATGGCAATGCAAGGGCTCTATTTCCAGATAGAAGAGGAAGAGCTAATCTTTGTTGCAACAGACGCACACAAGCTTGTGAAGTATAGCTTCAAGGTTGATGATGGTAAGAATACACCGAACTCGTTTATCGTTCCAAAAAAGGGTTTGATGCAATTGAAAAATGCCTTAGATCCTGACCAGACTATTGAACTCAACTATAATTCTAACAATGTCTTCTTTAAGCTGGAAGATACGCAGATCATTATACGTCTGATTGATGCTAAATATCCGGATTACAATGCAGTGATTCCATACGACAATGCAAATATCCTAGGTTTAGGAAGGGCTGATTTTCAGAACTCATTACGCCGGATAGCGATTTATGCGAATAAATCTACTAATCAAGTCGTACTGAATATTACCGATGGGAGCTTAACGATCTCAGCTCAAGACTTGGACTTCTCTAATGAGGCTACGGAACAATTAAGCTGTAATTACGACGGAGACACCATGAATATTGGCTTTAATGCCAAGTTCTTAATCGAGATGTTACAAGTGATTGGAGTTGACGATGTAAGCTTTAAGCTGTCAACACCGAACAGAGCAGGTATCTTGGTTCCGACCGACCAGGACGAGAGCGAAGACCTGATTATGCTTGTGATGCCTGTTATGATGGGGAATTAATTCACCACCCTTTTTTAATTTTAAACTTTCTCAATGACTCATATAGGATTGTTCTTTGGGTCGTTTAATCCAGTGCATGTAGGGCATATGATTATCGCCAACTACATGGTAGAATATACGGCCATGGACGAGTTGTGGATGGTCCTAAGTCCACAAAATCCATTTAAGTCTCAGCAATCTCTCGCTAATGACTATGATCGGTTACATCTATTAAGATTGGCCATAGGCGAGCATGCTAAAGTCAAAGCGTCAGATGTAGAGTTTAGCTTGCCTAAACCATCATATACTATAGATACGCTGAGTTATCTTAAAGAGAAATACCCCAAGAAGCGATTTTCTTTGATTATGGGGGGTGATAATATTGCAAGCTTTCATAAGTGGAAGAACTACGAGCAGATACTAGCAGAGCATGACATCTATGTCTACAAGAGAGGGGTGAACAATGAGCATCAATTAGGAGAAACAGATCGAGTCAAGTATGCAGAAGCCCCATTGCTCAATATTTCTGCTAGTTATATCCGTAGCGCAATCAAACAAAGGAAGTCAGTACAATATTTAGTTACTGAAGAAGTGTTTAAGTATCTGAACTCCAACAACATTTATAAAAAGCTTTGAATCGAATAATCCTTTCTTGTACAAGTCTTTGCATGGCCATAAGCTTGTTTGGTCAGGGTAACAACTTAGGATTAGGTGAATGGCAATCTCATCTGCCACAGCAGTCGGGCAATTATGTGACCCAGACTCCTTCTTCTATAGTTTATTCCAACATTTGGAATCTCATTATTATTGATAAGGAGGACGGCAGTCCTACTTTTTTATCTAAGGTTGAAGGATTAACGGATGTAGGAATTGACATAGTTGAATACGATGAAGTCAATGACCAACTCATCGTCATATATGATGATGCTAACATTGATCTTGTCCAATCCGACGGTTCTGTTATTAACGTCCCTAACATTAAGCTCAACACCACTATAATCTCAGACAAGAGGGTTAACGGCTTAGACATAGATCCCGAAGGAATCATCTATTTGGCAACCGGCTTTGGAGTTGTTTCCTTAGATGGCAGCACAGGCATATTTAGATCGACGACCATAACGGATGTTCGAGTTAACGATATCGCCTTTCTGAGAGGGAGGCTCTATGCTGGTACTCTTGATGGATTGTATAGTATCGATGTTGATCTAGCCGGGGTCAACCTGAATGATTTCGGTCAGTGGGAGATCATAGAAGATGATCGTGGAATTGGATCACTGAACGAAATAATTGCGCTTGAAGATGACGGTCAAGACGTTTTTGTTGGAATCGGCAATGAGGTGTTCAATGGCGATTTTGATAGTGGATTTGAATTATTCCATAGTTCTGATTCACGAAGTTTTGATATAGGCTTCATCAATAATACAGGGGGATTTGTGGTGCTGGGATATCAGGGACCTGACTTCGTGAGCGAGGTTTTTTTCGCTCAAGGAGATCAGATTCAGCAGGGCGGAGCAGGTTGTGTTAATATCGCAGAGGGAGCGGAGATTGATGAGAGCGGGCTGGTATGGTACGCCGATGGTTTTCCTGAGATCAGGAGAGCCTTGTCAATAGATCAAGGCTGTGAGCGAATTACATTCAACTCTCCATTCTTTCATACAGCGAGTGACATAGATATAGAGGATGGAATTGTTCATGCAAGTGATGGAGGGGTCTCTGATAACTTTCAATTCTTGTTCAGCAGGAACGGAGTATACATTCAGGAAGGGGCCACATGGACAAACTTCAATGAGTTCAATACACAAGCTATTGGTGATAATGACTTGCTGAGTTTTTTTAGGATCAAGGCAGACCCCTTTACAGATTTAATTTATGCAGGCAGCTTTTGGGGAGGCTTAATGGAGTTAGATCGAACAACTGGTGAAATCATGGTGTATACTCAGGAGAATTCTACTCTGCAAGGAGCGATCGGAGACTTAGCCAGGGAACGTGTCACAGGAATAGCCTTTGATGAGAGCGGTAATCTTTGGGTTAGCGTATTTGGAGCAGCACAACCGTTAAATGTGAGGACTCCGGCTGGAGAGTGGATGAACTTCAATATCAATGCTCCATCTGCTCTTTCCAATATCACTTTTGATGAGGGAGGAAACCTGTGGTGCACTGTGAGTGGCGCCAATGGAGGTGTACTGATCTATGATATGGGAGACGATGTACTCTCTATCAATGATGATCAACAACGATTTATTAATCAAAACAATTCGCAAATAGATGCTCCAGTAAATGAAGTTACCTTAGACCTTTCGGGGGACATGTGGGTAGCCACGGCACAAGGACCTGTCATATTTGACTGTGGCAATGATGCCATTACTGATGATTGTCAGGGGGTCAGAAGGATCGTAGAAGTCGATAGTATCGCTGCTTTTCTGTTAGCGGACCAGAATATTACAGCTATCGAGATTGATGGAGCTAATCGGAAATGGCTTGGTAGTGAGAATGGAATTTTTGTTCAGTCAGAAGATGGCGACGAACAGCTGCTGCGATTCACTCAAGATAACAGTCCGCTTTTTGATGATGACATCCAGGATATCGCCTATGAGTCGATATCTGGAGAAATGTATATTTCTACCGGCGGCGGTATGATCTCTTTCAAAACCGCCACTTCAGGAGGAAACTTACGCAACCGAGCATCTAATATCTATGCATTTCCTAATCCGGTTCAAACTGACTTTATTGGTTCTGTTGCTATCAAGGGATTGGCAACAGATGCTGAAATAAGGATAACAGACCTCAATGGCAATCTGGTTCAGAGCACTCAGGCACTAGGAGGAACAGCAACTTGGGATCTAACCGGATTATCTGGTGAACCTGTCGAGACGGGAGTCTACCTGGTGTTCAGCAATCAAAGCAATAGCTTTAGTAATCCAGATGGTGTTGCAACTAAGATATTAGTGATTCGCTAGAGACTTTAGCGAGGGCACGTTTATATAAGTTCTCATATTGAGGGAGGATGATATCTACGTGAAACTCGTGGGATTTAGCTAGGGACTGAGCCCTAAATTGTTTATGCTTCTCAGAAGAGGACAGAATGCTAACGGCATTTTGTGCCATTTCCTCAACATCACCCACTTTACTTAGATAGCCAGTTTCTCCATGGATGTTTACTTCTGGAATACCTCCTACATCAGTGGATATTACCGGGACCTCAAGTGCCATGGCTTCCAGAGCAGCAAGGCCAAAACTTTCATTGGATGATGGTAGCAAGAATAGATCTGAGATGGATAGAAGCTCTTCTATTGCTCCTTGCTTACCTAAGAAGCGTATCTCTCCACAGATGCCTATTTCTCGACAGATCTTTTCCATTTTAGAACGCTCTGGACCATCACCGATCATCAATAGCTTACTAGGAATCTTTTCGTATACTTTTTGGAAGACATAGATGGCATCTTCGGCCCTCTTGACAGTTCTAAAGTTAGAGATATGAGTCAATATTTTTTCGCCATTAGGGGCGATAGCCTTTTTGAAATGTTCCTTGTCTGTACGTTTGAATTTATCGAAATCGATAAAATTGTAAATAACATCGATCTCTCTCGAAATATTAAAATTGTTGTAGGTGCTCTCTTTCAGGAAGTTTGATACTGCCGTTACGCCATCACTATTATTGATGCTAAACTCAACAACAGTTGAAAGGGCAGGGTCTTTACCTACCAGGGTGATATCTGTTCCGTGCAATGTTGTGATGACCGGAATATTGACTCCTTTGGTTTTCAGGATACTCTTAGCCATGAATGCCACAGCTGCATGAGGTATGGCATAATGTACATGTAATAAGTCCAGCTTTTCATTCATTACTACATCAACAAGTCTACCTGCTAAGGTTGTCTCATAAGGCGTATACTTGAAGAGGGAATATTTAAAGGGTAAAACTTCAT
Organism: uncultured Saprospiraceae bacterium; assembly: GCA_964505335.1. Lineage (GTDB taxonomy): Bacteria > Bacteroidota > Bacteroidia > Chitinophagales > Saprospiraceae > GYS-P2D. Next base: position 40,131 of record CAZDHV010000005.1, read on the forward strand.
GGAAGTATACATTATTCATAAACACATTGAGCCGTGCTGGCCGCTCATAGGTGATGAAATGTACCTCATAACCCTTCTTCGCTAGGTTAATTCCTAGTTCTGTCGCGACCACACCACTTCCTCCAAAGGTAGGATAGCAAACTATTCCGATTTTCATCTCACATTATTTAAAAGTGTACTGTATTTTTGCCAAGATCGAGGTCTCGAAGCGAAGATCAGTGCAATTTAAATGTTATTCATTGTTCTATTGTTTCAGGTTGTGGCATAATCTCATACGATAATAGATAGGGAGGATGATTTTAGCCATAAACTAGATAAAGTATTGGTGCACATATGGTGGTATACTCCATTAAGGACGTAGAGAAGGTAACGGGTGTTAAGGCGCATACGATCCGCATATGGGAGAAGCGCTATAATATTATTGAAGCCAAACGTACCGAAAGCAACATCCGCTATTATCTCGATGATGATCTTAAGCACATTCTTAACATTGCACTTCTCAACCGTAATGGCATCAAGATTTCGAAGATTTCAGGTATGGACACGGCTGAAATACAGCGAAGGGTTGCTGAGATAGCCGATATAGATGAATCGTTTGAGGGACAACTGGATACTTTGACAATCTCATTAATTGATCTCGACGAGGTCAAGTTTCTCAAAATATTTGAAAAGAATCTGCAGGAGCGAGGATTTGTCAATACAATGCTTGAGCTCATATATCCGCTCTTGGACAAGTTGGCGATGATGTGGATTACCGGCAGTATAAAGGCTATTCATGAAAAGTTCGTTTCTAACCTTATCAAGCGTAAGTCAATAGTTTATATCGACGGCCTAAAGGCAACACGAAATGAAACTTTCTTGATTTATCTGCCAGAAGGAGAGAGGAATGAATTGAGTTTGTTATTCCTAAACTACATGATTAGTTCATACGGTTTCAAGGTGATCAATGCAGGTGTTGATGTCAGTATTGAAGACCTTGTTGAAACTAAAGAAGTACGGGTGCCAGAATATATCATGACCATAGTAAACGATAGTTTGGCAGGAGAGAATCTGGTTACCTATATGGAATATATCAGCGGAGAATTTCCAGATAGCGAAGTAATTTTGTCTGGAATACAAGTCGAGACCTTGCCTCCAAACTACTCAGGTCGGGTTACTCGACTAAAGTCATCAGAGGACACTATGGTGTACCTGAATAAGTTGTAGTATGGAATCCTAATTAGCTCTTGGTCTCAGAGTAATTAGATGATTATGCTACAGAATCGTATTTTTTAGATAGGTCTTCAGCGATTTTATTATCGACGAGAACTCGACCACAGTGTTCGCAAGCGATGATCTTTTTGTAATGCCCGATCTCTATTTGAAGCTGTGGAGGTATCCTGTTAAAGCAGCCTGAACAAGCATCTCTTTCCACAGTACAAACTGCAAGACCATTGCGATATCTTGAACGAACTCGGGTATACGCCTTAATTAACCGCTCTTCGATATTCTCTTTAGCTTTTTCAGATAGTTTCTGAAGTTCTGCTTCTTTAGCATTTGTCTTTTCGATGATCTTTTCAAGCTCGACCTTTTTGACATCAAGGTTCTTTTGCTTGCCATCTAACTTTTCTTGAGCTTCTGAAAGGGTAGTATTTTTTACTTCCTTGCTGCGCTCTGCATCTCCAATCTTCTTTTCAGATAATTGGATCTCGAGCTTTTGAAGTTCAATTTCTTTCGTTAGAGCCTCAAACTCTCTATTGTTCTTTACGTCATCAAGCTGCTTCTCGTATCTCTCGATAAGCATGGTTGACTCTTGCATATTAGCCTTATGAGCGCTAACGTCTTGATCCAAGTCTGAAACAGACCCTTCAAGTCTTTTGATGCGCTTTTCAAGACCTGCGACCTCATCCTCAAGGTCACTTACTTCAATAGGTAATTCACCTTTTAGAACTTGGATCTCATCGATATTAGAATCAATAAGCTGTAAGCTGTATAACTCCTTTAACTTGTCAGAAATTCCAGATGAAGACTTGGCCATTATGTTCTAAATTAAATGCTTAATAGATATGCCCGATAGAGTAATGATCGAGGCGGTTTTCATCAATAATTCAATAATAATTTATTGGATTCGTGACCACTTTTGTGGAACGGGCTGCAAATTTAGGAAATTTCTCAGTAAGAAGTTCAAATAATAACTCTATGGTGAAGTACTCGCTTTCGTAGTGGCCAATATCTATAATCGTTATTGTGCCATCAGCATCAAAGAACTCGTGATACTTGTAGTCCGCAGTGATGAACATTTCGGCACCAGCAGCTTTGGCATCAGCTAATAGGAAACTGCCTGAGCCGCCGCAGACAGCGACTCGTTCAACAGGCCGTGTTATCAGAGCTGTATGCTTA
>CAZDHV010000006.1:0-4813 GCA_964505335.1 uncultured Saprospiraceae bacterium
ATGTCTGCTTGATCTGCATTAGCTGTTGAAGGACAGTTATCTCTAAAATCTGGAATACCATCTCCGTCTACATCAGACGCCGCTACACCTACACATACACATTCTGCACTAATGACATCATTCATGGTATCAGGATTGCCATCATCACAAGCTGTGCCTGTACTGAAGTTCACTGAGGCATCAATAGGGTTACAATCTATGTCATCTGACACTCCGTCATTATCATCATCAGAATCACACACATCACCCATTCCATCACCATCAAGATCGGCCTGGTCAGAATTAGCTATTGAAGGGCAGTTATCTCTAAAATCTGGAATACTATCTCCGTCTACATCAGACGCTGCTTCGCCCACGCACACACAATCTGCACTAATGACATCATTCATGGTATCAGCATTGCCATCATCACAGGCCGTGCCTGGGCTAAAGTTCACTAAGGCATTAAAAGGGTTACAATCTATATCATCTGGCACTCCATCATTGTCATCATCAGAATCACACGCATCACCTATACCATCGCCATCTAAATCGGCTTGGTCAGAATTCGGTATAGTTTGACAATTATCAACACTGTCCTCAATGCCATCCATGTCAATATCCATGATCGGATCAACGCAAGCATCACCAGATAATACTCTTTCGATAATTATAGCATTGGATAAATCGAAGCAACCTATTATGTTATCAAGGTTTCCACCAATCTGTATGCCAGAAATAGATCCGATAAAGCTGAGATTCCATAATGAACAAATCCCTGCTCCAACGGCATCAAAATCGAAAACCTCAGGAGAAGTAGGCAAAGCAATGATATTGCGATTTTCATCTGTAACTAGCCATACACCGGTACCTCCACTTTGTCCCGTCAGCACAACATCTTGAACAAAATCTGGCTCATCATCAACACAAAAGACATATGGTCCTCCTGAAAGTTCTCCAGCTTCTACTGCGGAGCGCCTGATACTTATGAAGTTTGAAAACCCAAAACAACCTTGCAGTTCTGATATGTTTCCTCCTATCATTAATCCTGTCAAGTCATCTGTAAAGCTCAGGTGACTTACAAAGCACTCTCCGATATCAAACCCATTAAAATCAACGGTGGTCGGATCATTTGTCACTGCAACAATAACTCCTAAGTGATCAGTAATCAACCATATACTATTCGGTCCTACATTGTCTGTGAGAGTCAAGCCGCTTATAAAATCTGGTTGATCGTCTTGACAAAACTCAAAAGGTCCACCTGTTACTACGCCTCCATTTGGTGGCTCCGGGCCCTCAAATACCACACTTATATTGTCAAGATCCCAGACTTTGAACTCTGGAAGATTGCTTATAGCACAATAGCCTAAAAGCATAAACGTAAAAGTGGCAGGCTCTGAAATGATGAAATCTTCAGTTTCCTCAAATGCAAAGGATTCCAAAGTCCATCCTTGAGTGGTAGGATTTTCTGTACTTCTAAATATCTCACGACCATCTCTCAGGACTCTCACACCATATAAGGTCGGGAAACCATTTATGCCTGTATTTCCATTAATAAAAGTATACATCTCAGGAGCCAGCTCATAGAAATTGAGTTCTGTCAATCGCACGGGCTCATCTCCTAATGGAACTACACTAATATCAAAGTTTACCGATTTATTAGTTAATGGTTGATAATCACAAGTTCGACGAGCAGAAACACACATTCCTTGGGTCCCTTCAAAAACTCCTGGAGTACAGGAGTGCGGATTGGCTCGACCATCATTACGATATAAATGACCACCGACTACTGAAATATCTGCAAATGATTGAGGAGATATATCAGCAGTAAATTCGGAATAATCCCTGCTGGTCTCACCGGGAATTACAGATAAACATTCCTCTAAATCAAAGAGTACCATCGCCTCTTGTATACCATCCCCACCTCCATTGGATGCGAATAATTGTGACAATGAGAATATCAGGAATATAGAAGTCGATAGACTTTTAAAAGTAGCTTTCATTTTCAGCCTTTAAAATTTCACAATAGAGAGCTTATAGATATCGCATTGACGAATCTTATGCTCCTAATCAAACTCAAGGCTTGGAGCTAACAAGGTTAACCTTGCAAAAATAGTAAAATGAATTAATTTTTAACCATAATACACACTATATGAGTATATAATATATATTAATTTTATTTAATATGTTTAATCTCTGTTTGGCTACAGAAGTGCCTCTTATAGCTTTAGCACTAGTTTGCCCATTTTTTGACCGTTAAACAGCTTATGAAATACTTCATGAAAGTTTTCCATACCCTCATATATATCCTCCTTGCTCTTCAACTTACCATCTGCCATCCACTGTCCCATCTGCATAGCTGCCTTATTAAAGTCCGCAGCATAATCCATCACTACCATACCTGTCATGGACGCCCGGTTCACAAGTAGAGAGAGGTAGTTTTTAGGCCCATTTACTGCTTCTTTGTTATTGTATTGCGATATAGCACCACAGATTACAATTCGCGCATTCCTTCGGATCTGCGTCAGCGCCGTATCCAGAATATCACCTCCAACATTATCAAAGTACACGTCAATACCTTTAGGGCATTCTTCTCTTAATCTTTTATAGACATTTTCATTCTTATAGTCAATCGCTCCATCAAATCCAAGCTCGCTCTTGATGTAATCACATTTCTCAGTTCCACCTGCAATACCCACTACATGGCATCCTTTGATCTTAGCGATCTGGCCAACAACACTCCCAACGGCACCAGCTGCTCCAGATACTAATACCCGATCTCCCTCTTTGATTTTTCCAACATCAAGAATTCCGAAATACGCAGTCATTCCTGGCATCCCCAATGTTCCGATGTAACAAGGTAGTGGTGCCAGAGTAGGATCCACCTTATAGAAGCTCTTAGCATCACCTACTGCATACTGCTGCACTCCACCCCAGCCTGTAACATGGTCGCCAACGTTGAAATCAGCATTTTTACTTTCTACGATTTTGCCTGCGGTTCCGGCACGCATAACCTCTCCTATCTGTACCGGAGGGATATAAGACTTGACGTCATTCATCCAGCCTCTCATCGCTGGATCAAGTGAGACGTACATTTGTTCTATCAAAAACTGCCCATCTGCGATCTCAGGCTTCGAGCTTTCATTGAGCGTCCAGGTATCTGTATCTGGTAATCCTATTGGTCGTTTGGCCAGTAATAACTGCTTATTCATAATTGAAATGTTGAATTTTAATATCTCCTTATCACAACATAATTCTTAACTCAATATTCTTCATTGCTAAAAGTCTATTTTGCGGCATAATAATTAGCGACTGCAACGTATAAACCACAAGATCTTTTGGCCTCCGGTGATCTTAATCACTGCCGCATTGATTACCTCCGTCTTTGCTAAGTCTGCATTTGAACAAACTGCAAGCCAGTTAAACTCCTGGATACTTAGGACATTTGACTGGCTATTCTCTTTGGCGGGATTTACTTGTGTGATCCTCGTAGTTATCCTAATGTTCTCACCCATTTCACGCATTAAGATCGGCGGCCCCAAAGCCGTACCATTACTAAGCAAATGGAAATGGTTCAGTATAACGCTATGTACAACAGTGGCCACAGGCATTCTCTTTTGGGGGGCGGCCGAACCACTCTTCCATCTGCACGATGGTCCAAAGGGCTTCAATTTTGAGGCTAATAGCCCTGAGGCAGCAAAGTTTGCCATGTCAACGATGTTTATGCATTGGACGATCACGCCCTATAGCATATATACCCTTGCCGCTCTCTTATTTGCGTTGATGTACTACAATCAAAAAAGGGCCGAGAATGTATCCGCACTGCTCTTTCCATTGTTCAAAAAATCAAGTGAAGGATCTGTTGGAACTATTATGAATATCCTTTGCTTGTTCGCCCTCACAGCAGGCATGGCGGCAAGCTTAGGAAGCGGCATATTGACTATTTCTGGGGGCTTAGACAAATTTACGCCGCTTCAATCTTCCTCAATCCTTAATATAATCGTTGGTTTGGTAATAGTGCTGGTATTCACTATTAGTGCAGTAAGTGGACTCCAGAAAGGCATCAAGATTCTGTCTGACTTTAATATCAAGTTGTTTATACTCTTGGCTTTTCTGGTATTTATCTTAGGTGTCCCCAAGGATTCTCTAATTCTCGGTTGGCATGGCTTTATTGACTTCATTGTGAATTTCATCCCGAGGAATCTAATGCTCGACAATCGAATAGACGCTGAGTGGTCCCGATCTTGGACCACCTTTTACTGGGCCAACTGGATTGCTTGGACTCCAATTTCCGCAATCTTCTTAGGGAAGATAGCTCGAGGATATACGGTAAGACAGTTCATAATTTTCAATTTACTATTGCCATCATTATTCAGCGCCTTTTGGATGATAGTTTTTAGTGGAAAAGCTATTCATCACAGCATATCTCAACCAGATTTGGCTTTGTATGACTCAATGTCACAAGGAGGGGCAGAGTCTGTTATCTACACACTAATGGAACTGATTCCGCTGGGCATATACATCAGCTTTCTATTCCTGATAATAACCTTTCTGTCTTATGTGACTGCTGCCGATTCCAATACTACTGCGATGAGCGGCATCTGCCATGATGCAGTCGATCATGATACTATTGAGAATCCCATAAGCTTGAAAATTATCTGGGGATCAATAATCGGTGCTTCTGCGGTTATCATGATTAACTACGCAGGCATAGACGGCATCAAGATGCTCTCTAACATAGGTGGGCTTCCAGCTCTCCTCTTAATAATATTCATCTGTATCGGAGTTATTAGAATTCTATTTAATCCTAAGCTTGCCAAGTATAAAGACTAAG
>CAZDHV010000006.1:4913-17882 GCA_964505335.1 uncultured Saprospiraceae bacterium
GTTAATAATAAGCCTAATCCAAGACCAAGTACAGCGGTAAGTATCGTGAATAGCTGACCCATTCTGACTAACTCCTTTTGGTCTGCCTTTGGGTTCATAAACCGTTGATACACATCATTAACTAAATAACTTGCACCTAGATTGAGCTGTGTCGAGATGGTCGACATAAATGCTGCTATCAATGAAGCAGCAACAAGCCCAAGCAATCCACTCGGTAATAAAGTTAGCATCGCAGGATAGGCTACATCATGCCCTAACTTATCATCAGATAGGTTTGGAAATACCGATTGGATATCTGTCAGATCAGGAAAGACAACGAGCGAAGCTAAGGCTATTAGTATCCAAGGCCAGGGTCTCAGCGCATAATGTGCAATATTGAATAAGAGCGTAGCACCCACTGCATGTTTTTCAGACTTAGCTGAAAACATCCTTTGGGCTATGTATCCACCTCCCCCAGGCTCAGCACCAGGATAATAAGATGCCCACCATTGCACGGCTAAAGGAACCATCAACACAGGGATCCAGACATCTGGATCACTGAAATCCGGCAACATCGACAACTTAGGCACCACGATATCATTACTCAGCAATTGGGTTAATCCGCCGACTTCATCGAGTCCAACAATATAAACACAGGCCCATATCGACCCAATCATGGCCAATATAAACTGTACAAAATCCGTAACTATAACAGCCCGTAAACCTCCTAAAGTACTGTACAGAATAGTAATAGAACCAGCAACAAGTAAGGTCAGCCACCCTGACCAACCAAGCACAATCTCACCAAACTTAATAGCAGCAAGGGATACCGTTCCTATCACTAACACATTGAAGACTAAACCTAAGTATATCGCCCTGAATCCCCTCAAAAAAGCCGCAGGCTTCCCACTATATCTTAATTCATAGAATTCAACATCCGTCAGTACCATAGATCGCCGCCATAAGCGGGCGTAAACGAACACTGTCAACATCCCGGTAATCAAAAAGGCCCACCAGCCCCAATTACCAGCCACACCACTCTCCCGTACAAGACCTGTTACGAGATTAGGAGTATCAGCAGAAAACGTGGTCGCCACCATAGAGACCCCAAGCAACCACCAAGGCATTGTCCTACCCGATAGAAAATAGTCGCTAAAACTCGACTTAGACCGTCGAGAAACCATTAAGCCCACGATCAAGACAAAAGCAAAATAAACACCGACGATTCCCCAATCCAATTGTGATAACTGCATAGTTGCTTAACTTATAATGTTGGTTAGAAATGATATCTCACAAAGGCCTCCATAGCCTCATATTCAGTGAGACCAAGTTGGTTATAGGTAGTCGCCGTGGCCTTATTACGATCTTCTGCACGCTGCCAAAATTCTCGCTTGTCATCGCCCTGAAACATGATGCCATCTTTCTGCGACTGATGAAAGAATATGGCGTTGCGCTTGCGCTCTACCTCCTGAGGAGAAAGAGGGACGGCCATTTCTATTTCTTCGATGGGCCACTCATGCCAAGCACCTCGATAAAGCCACACCCAACAGTCATCCATATATTTTTCTGATTTCAGATCATCTATAGAAGTAAAAATGGCATCAAGACAAACTCTATGCGTACCGTGTGGATCAGCAAGATCACCAGCTGCATAAATCTGATGAGGCTTAACGGTTGAAATTATATCCTTAATGAGCTTGACATCTTTTTTGGAAAGAGGCTTTTTCTTTACTCGCCCAGTTTCGTAGAAGGGCATGTTCAGAAAATGGATCTGATCATCGGGCAATCCACAGTATCTAGCCCCAGCTTTGGCTTCTCCGACTCTAATCAGTCTTTTTATTTCGCGGACTTCCTTGCTATCAATCTGACCGTCGGATTTCTTATTGATCTTTTTGATCACTTTAGCGATGAGATCATTAGATACCCCTGTCGAATCATTGAGCGACTTAGTAAACTCAGCATAGCGGAGCGCATCGTGATCAGCAACAGCAATGTTACCTGAAGTCTGATATACCACATGTACTTCGTGGCCCTGATTAACCAACCTCAGAAACGTTCCTCCCATACTTATTACATCATCATCAGGATGCGGACTGAAGATAATTACTCGTTTCTGCGCAGGCTCCGCTCGTTCAGGACGGTTAGAGTCATCTACATTTGGCTTGCCTCCTGGCCACCCTGTTATTGTGTTCTGGAGGGTGTTGTGCATTTTAATATTTATCTCATAAGCTGAGCCCTCTTGAGCCAAGAGATCCGACATCCCATTCTGATTATAATCACGCTCCGTCAATCTGAGGATCGTCTTATTGACTTGCTGGCTCAGCCATACTATTGCTTTGCGCATCATGGCATGATCCCATTGGCACGGACCAACGAGCCATGGTGTCTTAAATCGTGTTAATTCCGATGCGGCCTCCTTATCAAGGACTGTAGTAACGTTGGGGTGCTCCTGTAGGAATGTAGCAGGCACGGCGGAGCTAATTTGCCCTTCGAGCATCTCGTTGACTATCGGAGCCTTCTTATGCCCCCACGCTAATAGTATGATCCTATTGGCTTGCTTGATTGTTTCGATACCCATTGTCACTGCTCGTTTAGGAACATTATCCATGCCCCTGAACTCGGGTGCAGCATCAGCACGGGTGAGGTGATCTAAAGTAATCAACCGAGTAAGTGATTTGATGTGTGATCCAGGCTCATTGAACCCTACATGTCCAGTCCTACCTATACCCAATAATTGAAAATCAAGCCCTCCGTAACTTCTGATTTTTTCTTCATACGACATACAGTAGTCGTAGACATCTGTCACGGCTACCTGACCATCGGGAATATTCACATTTTTGGGATTGATATCCACATGATTGAACAAATGTTCGTGCATAAAATGCCAATAGCTAAGCATGCTCTCTGGGCTCATCGGATAGTACTCATCCAAATTGAAGGTGACCACATTGCTAAAACTAAGCCCTTCTTCATTGTGCAGTCTTACCAATTCTTCATAGACTTTCAATGGAGATGAACCCGTTGCTAAACCGAGAATACAGCGCTCTGCCCTACTCTGCTTATATCTTATCAATGACGCAATCTCCCGTGCTACTGCAATCGAAGCGATATCCGAATGTTCGAAGATTTCAGTGTGCATCTTCTCAAATCGAATAAGGTCTGTACGACCAACATTTTGATGGGCAATACTTACAGCCGTTGACTCATGTATCGGTAAAGCGTCAATCATTGGGTGACTTTTTGTTATCAGCGCTTAAAATAGGCATAATGCCATAATTATTTGGTTGCCAATCAAGAAGTCAAAATATTCTCCTCATCATTTTAATGACACCAGATCGCTAAAGAACTTGATTTAATGCTTGGAGCGCTTTGGTTTTGTATGCGGTTTTAATTAATAGGGAGATATTATGACGACTTCCTCCCATAGACACCATTCTTAATGGGACATCACTAAGACTCGTAAATATCTTGGTGACATGGGCGCTATTATCATATAGCTCACTACCAACAATACAGATGATTGAATAGCCATCTTTGACTGTTATCTCAGCGAAGTCAGAAAGATCCTTTTTGATCAACTCAAGTCTCTGGACATCATCTATCGTAAGAGTTACGGCTACCTCAGAAGTCGTAATCATATCGACTGGGGTCTTATGATCTTCAAATACTTGAAAGACCTTTTTTAAGAAACCATAAGCCATGAGCATTCGACTGCTGTAGATATTGATTGTGGTAATGTTGTCTTTAGCCGCTACTGCTGTTATCGGCAAGGTGCTCGTGTCACCAGAAATAATGGTTCCGGCAGCATCAGGATCTGCTGTAAACTTCAGCCTCAACGGAACCTGCATTTTCTCCGCAGGAATCACACAAGTAGGATGAAGAATCTTGGCGCCGAAATAGGCTAACTCAGCAGCTTCTCTATAGGACAATTGTCGAACAGGACTTGTGGACTCAACAATTCTAGGATCATTGTTGTGAATCCCATCTATATCGGTCCATATCTGTATTTCTTCTGCATCGAGAACAGCCCCGAGTATTGTAGCTGTATAATCACTTCCTCCACGCTGAAGATTAGCTATATCTCCCCAATGATTGCGACAGATATATCCTTGAGTAATTAACAAGGGAGCTGCTCCATTCTCTTGTAGGATGGGCTTCAGCAATGCTGATGTTTTCTGTAAGAATGGCTCTGACTTCTCATCTAATCTCATAAAGTCCAGAGCGGGCAGGAGGGCTGATTCTTGTCCTTCTGAAGCCACTAAGATGTGAAACAAATTAGTTGATAATATCTCGCCTTGGGCCAGTATTTCCCTAGATACATCTCGACGTAGACTCTGTGTCGTGCGCTCTGATAGATAATTGAATACTTCATCTACAACTTCGAGCGCTCGTGAACGATATTCTTCTTGATCGGGAAACAGCTCTTCAGAAGTCCGTACATATTGCCTCTGTAAAGTTTCAAGCATTGAGTTGGCGCTGTCTATCCTTTGTTCTCTTAGTTCAGCATTGATCTCTACTAGTGCATTCGTCGTGCCTGCCATAGCAGAGAGGACGACCATCTGTTGTTCTTCAGTGCGATTTAGTATGCTCAGTACATCTCTCATTCTTTCTGATGTTCCGACCGACGTACCACCAAACTTTAAAACCAACATATTCTAAATTTTGCGCGAATATATGTCTGCGTTCTCGGCTATGTTGCAAACAAGCAACTATATGACATAATTTAAACATTATGTTATATTTATAACACAATGAAACTTTCAACGGTTGTCACCAATCTCATTAATCAGTCTCCATTTATCCAAGAAGCGCTGGACCGAGATCTCATTAATATCACATCACTAGCTCGATATCTTCAGCAAGATGTACAGCACAACTTAGATCGGCATGTTCAGATCTCCGCCATAGTCATGGCTATCAAACGAAGACCAACAAACAGGTATCAGGTTCTTGACAAATCTCTGACGCAGTTCATGAGTAATCTCGGTGACGTCTTAGTGCGCTCAGATATCTATGACTATACCTATGCACATAGTCTTAGCTTTAGACAGAGCCAGATCAACTTTTTGCAACTAATAAAAGACGAGACCAACTCTTACTACTCATTTTGTCGTGGTATGGGAGAAACAACTCTTGTGGTAAACAGAGTCCTTAAAGGAATCGTAGAAAAAGCCTTTAGCAATGAAGAACTTCTGGTCAGTCGTTCTAATCTCGCCGCATTAAGCATAAGTCTACCCAGTACAAATCAGGATATCTCAGGAGTGTACTATACCCTTTTGAAGCGATTAGCCTGGCAAGGCATCAACATCATTGAAGTCATCAGCACCTCTAACGAAATCACCCTAATCGTCTCTAAGTCAGATATTGATCACGTCTTCTCAATAATTCTGAATCTCAAACAAACGAGACTAAGTACCTGAGCGTAGATACCCTTGCAATACGGAGCGAATACTTGAGTACATCGGTTCATACTTGCCTGCCATAATATCCTTTGATTTAGCCCAGATAGCTTGCTCAATGTCTTCTTCGGATTGCGGGACTAAGTCCATATCAGTCGTTGACATCAGATACCAGTAAGACGGCTTAATAACACGTCGATCGCTCTTATCACGATAGATATGATAGGTGGTCTCTACTTTGTTGATGAGGCTTACCTGCTGTAAGCCAGTTTCTTCCATGACCTCTCGGCGAGCCGATTGCTTTTTAGTCTCACCCGATTCCATTTTCCCTTTTGCCATGTCCCAACTTCCTCGTCGATGGATTAACAAAATTTCAGACTTCCGGTTGAGTACGAGGCCGCCAGCTGCCTTTACAATTTTGAATAATGAGAAGAAGTCATCCTTCAACCGATCAAGCTTCTTATAAAAGATTCTATAGCAATGAGCTTTCTTACCTTTTTCTATTTTGTCGATGACTGAGAGTAGATATTTCGTCTTACCACTATAATGTAAATGTGTGGTTGAGTCATCCTTCTCATAGAGACCTTCAGTCATGTCATGACAGAGGCATATGAGTTTATCATTGTAGTATATTTTGTACATTCGCAAGCCTTTTAGAATTGAGGCGTAGCAGTATTTTGTTCCTGCTAATTTGACCACACAATTATACTAATGCTATCTGAAAAAGAAGTAGCAAATCGCTTAGTAGAAATCGATGCCATAAGGCTAAATCCAGATAAACCCTTTAAATGGGCGTCAGGTAGATTCTCTCCTATTTACTGCGATAACCGAAAGATCTTGTCATATCCAGGTTTTCGAAAAGAGATCATCGCCTCTCTTTGTGAGAAGGCTAAAGGAGTTGGTGCTTATAACAAGATTGCTGGAGTGGCTACAGCAGGAATTGCTCATGGTGCTCTCATGGCTGCTGAACTACATCAACCTTTCATCTACATAAGATCTGCCGCCAAGAAACACGGAGCAAAGAATCAGATAGAAGGTTTCTGGTCGAAAGACGATGTCTGCTTAGTTATTGAAGACCTCATATCCACCGGAGGCAGTAGCCTTAAGGCCGTAGATGTCCTTAAAGAAAATGGAATAAGTGTGGTCGGGACGATGGCAATATTCACCTATGGATTTGACGAATCAGTGCAGAATTTTGAACAAGCAGGAGTGCCATTAGTGACGCTCTCAAACTATAGAGCACTTCTTGCCGTTATGGAAGAATCGGGAAAGCTAACATCACACCAGCTCAGATCCTTGGGACAATGGCGTGAAGACCCCGTTATATGGAGCCACAAACATGAACAAAAATTGATTAATCAGTAACAGAATATATGAAGGTTTGGAATAAAGATGCCGAACGATTTTTAGTAGAATACCACAATAGCAATTCCCCTGTAGGATTTGAGTCCACAGGACAGAAAGTATGGATAGATTATCTGACTCCATTCGTGGACGAGATCAGATCTGACAACTATGGAACTGCTTATGGTGTCATCAATCCAGGAAAAGAATTTAAAGTAGTCATTGAGGCGCATGCCGATGAAATTGCATGGTTTGTTAATTATATCTCTGACGACGGGTATATCAGCGTTATACGAAATGGTGGCTCAGATCATATCATCGCCCCCTCTAAGAAGGTGCTGATCCACGGCGCCAAAGGCGTTGTGAACGGTGTATTCGGCTGGCCCGCTATACATGTGCGCAAAGGTAAAGATGCCAATCTATCGCCTAAGCTCGATAACATCTTCATCGACGTGGGGGCCAAGGATAAAGAAGAAGTAGAATCGCTCGGTGTTCATGTGGGTAATGTGATCACATTTGATGATCAGATCCAACTGCTCAATGATGCATTTTACTCAGGTAGAGCACTTGACAATCGAATGGGTGGTTGGTGTATCGCCCAGGTAGCCAGACTACTCAAAGCAAATAAGGTTGAGCTGCCGTATACTCTTTATGTTGTCAATGCTGTCCAAGAAGAGATCGGCTTGCGTGGTGCTCAGATGATTGCAGAGAGGCTAAGTCCTAACATTGCAATCGTTACTGATGTATGTCATGACACAAGCACTCCAATGATGAAGCCCAAAGTACAGGGTGACGTAAAAGCTGGCAAAGGTCCAGCATTGACCTATGCGCCGAGTATACACTACAATGTGCTCAACATGATCATTGATACAGCTAATGAAAAGGAGATCCCGTTCCAACGTAAAGCTTCGTCTCGCAGCACTGGAACAGATACAGATGCATTCGCCTATAGTAATGAAGGAGTTCCGTCGGTTCTCATATCGCTGCCACTTAAGTATATGCACACCACCGTTGAGATGGCACATAAGGATGACATCGAAAATGTGGTCAAACTGATGTATGAATCTTTGAAGAAGATCACACCAGACATGTCGCTCAAGTATTTTTAGCGCATAGAGACCTCTAGTGTGCTCAGATTACTACAGAAAATAGTAGAGGTTTATGTCTTGAGCAATGTACATATCAGTATTGCTGCAGGGATGTACATATTAGGTGCATATGCATTAGTGGACTATTCCTCCCCTTATGCATATGCCGTTCCGGTAATGATGACGATCGGGACCTTTATCGCCTATAACGCACATCGTTTCATTGGACATCAACGGGTTACTGACCAACTGATTCCAAAGCGGATTCTATTTGTGAAGCGATATAGCCTGATCATAGCAATAATATCTGCATTAGCGCTTGTCCCGATCCTATTTGGTCTCTCACGGCTCAATCCCCAGATATGGTACCTAATGCTACCCTGTGGTTTACTCACTTTTCTGTATTTAGCACCCGTCTTTGCTGGCGGCCAGCGCCTTAGAGACTTTCCTTGGGTAAAAATCTTTGTCATCGCAATGGTCTGGGCGGGCTTGTTTTTGCTACCACATTTCACTTCTGCGGCGGAACCAGTTTTTGAGTTAGGCCAGATCCCTTTATTCATTGAAAAATTTTTCTTCTTCATAGCTATTACCATCCCGTTCGATTATCGAGACAAAGAGATAGATAGTAGCCAGGGCGTGATAACGATTGCCACACAATTAGATACTGTAGAACTCAAGTTGATTATCGTGGCATGCCTTGCGGTATCAATTCTATCGACCATATCACTTGGCTTAATTGGCACCTACGGTCTGCATCTAACGATCGGCTTATGCGTGTTTTATCTCATTAGTATAGGATTCTGCCTTGCAGGTATTGCAAGTAGAAAAGAGCTTTATTATCTCGGTGTGTTAGATGGATTGATACTGTTTAATGGCGTAGTGTACTTTATATAGTAGTGTACTTTATATAAGAGATTGTTTGTGAAACAGCTTGCCACAGAACAATATCCAGGCTTTCCTTCTATGTAGAATGGGTATCAAAATAAACCTATATCACCGACAGTCTACTGTCGAAATAGGCTCACTAAACACCTCAAGGAAGGACCGTCAACAGATATAAAAGAGAACTTAAAAGGACGAAAAGGTGTACTTTAACACGCTATACTGTTGTTAAAACACACCTTTGGGGGTTAAACCTCCGTATATAAGCTAGTTAGCTGCCATTAAGAACAAAAGGATTGTTATAATAAACGAAATACAGTTTAATAATTAAAACATAAGATTTTAAATGCTTGCAAAAGTCTATAAAATAGAAACTGAGAGGTTGGTAATTCGATGTTATGAACCAAAAGACGCAGAACTCCTAAAGGTTTCAATTGATGAAAGTTTGGAGCATTTACTTCCTTGGATGCCTTGGGCTAAAAATGAACCTGAAACAGTTAAAGCGAAAGTGGATAGACTTAGAAAGTATAGAGGTCAATTCGACTTGGGACTTGACTACACATTTGGAATCTTCAGTAAAGATGAAGAACGACTTATAGGGTCAACTGGACTTCACACAAGATTAGGTGAAAATGTAAGAGAAATTGGTTATTGGATTAATTCAAAATTTGTTAAACAAGGCTTTGCTACAGAAACAGTTAAAGCTCTGATAAAAGTTGGATTTGAGATCGAACAACTTGATAGAATTGAAATAAGATGTGCTCCTAATAATATTGCAAGTCAAGGAATACCCAGAAAACTTGGATTTCTTCACGAAGGAACTCTGAAAAATAGAACAAAGGATTTAGACGGAAAATTAAGAGACATAATGATATGGACAATGTTCAAAGAAGAATACTTTAATGGGAAATATTCCGATTTTAACTTTAAAGTATTTGACATTGTCAACGAACAGATAAAGTAAAAATAACGTCAGCTAACACATGATGATGATGGCATACCCTTCGGGATACACCACATATCATAATTCCGTCAGCTAAAAACCTATAACCTACTCTGCAGATGACTCTTAAAATACTCAGCGCTATCCGAGGCACTCGTCAGGGAGTTGGTGGCATAATTCCCGCCTTGTTCTATAAAGTAGTATTCAAGTCCGGAGGTAATGGGATCAGGTAATAGTGTTGTATAGTCTATTGAACCATTGCCCAGTTCTGTATAATCTCTCGTGATTTTGTCCATATCCTTTATATGCCACATCACATAGCGTCCAGGTTGAGCATCGATTAGTTCTTGAGGGGTATAGTTGGAGGAATGCATGACCCAATACATATCAATTTGGAGTTTGACTATTGTCGGATCCGTTTCATTTATAATGATGTCAAACCCCTGTTCTCCATTATGATCTTCGAACTCAAAACCATGGTTATGATAAGCGAACCCAAGACCCGCTTTAGATACTTGTTCTCCAATTACATTCAATTTATGGGACATCAACTTAAAATTGTCTAAGGTTCTAAGTTCTGGAGCAAGCCATGGCCAGGTAATATATTTACTATTCATTGCTTTTGCTGCCATAATGCATTGATCCACAAACCGTTTTAGATCCTCATCGCTTTTGTGTAAAAATGGCGAAAAGCCATAGTGCCCACTTGATACGGACAACCCTAAATCATCCACAACACCCTTAAACTCTGTTGGTGTAAAACCATAAATTGTTCCTTTGTCAGCATCAAATCCATAGATTTCAAAATCGCTATACCCCATTGCCTTAAGCGCTTGTAGCGTTTCAATCGGCTTAACTCCCATTTCATCTCGAATAGAGTAAAGTTGATATCCCATTTGGTACTTAGACTCTTTCAATGCCGATGAACAGGATAAAGCAGTGATTGTCATGCCACCAATTATTCCTACGTCTTTAACAAATGTCCTTCTATACATACGATAAATATACTATTTGAGAAAATTCTAATAACTAAGTCAATCCTATAAATGGATTATTAGAAACCGCAGCACTTAGTACACTCGGTTTAGAGGGGAGTAAAGGAATATAGTTATTTTGGATGGACTTATCCTCGTCAATGGGTTAGCGTATCTATTCTACGAGGTATCGACGGGTCAGACTATTGTCAACCGCCACAATTGTATCATTACAGAACTATCTAATCTTATGAAGGATATAGAATTTTACGGAGCCGACTGGTGTCCAGATTGTCGCAGAGCTAAAGCTTTCTTGAAGGAACATAACATCCCATACAACTTCATCGATGTGGAGATCGATCAAGCTGCGACCAGAAAGGTTGAGCAGATCAACAAGGGTAAGCGCATCATCCCGACCATCATCATCAATGGCAGAACCTATACTAATCCTGATAACTTAGCACTATCTGCCGCATTGGGTATCAATGATGGCTACAGAATAGTTATGTATGGTGCTGACTGGTGTCCAGACTGTAGAAGGTCTAAGTCCTTCTTGAGTGACAATGGCATCAACTTCCAATACATCGACATCGAGCAGAATGAGTGGGCCATCCCTATCATCACTAAGATTAACAATGGCAAGCGCAAGATTCCGACCATCCTCATCAATGATGACACCATCCTCGTTGAACCTAAAAATCAAGAGCTGCGTGCTGTTCTCAAAATTGATGAAGTGCGAGAAACCAAGGTCTATGACACCATCGTCATCGGCGGTGGAGCGGCTGGATTGACAGCATCAATCTACACTGAGCGAGACAGATTTGAGACCTTACTCTTAGAAAAAAAGACCATAGGTGGCAATGCTTTCTTGACAGAAAAGATAGAAAACTATCCAGGATTTACTTCGATATCAGGGCCAAGCTTGATGGACAAAATGGAAGAGCAGACCCGCACCTATGGCACGACGATTAAAACCGGCGAAGATGTAGTGTCTATTGACAAGTCCAAAGGGCAATTCGTCGTCAAAACAGCCACTAATCAATATTCAGGCAAAACAATTATCCTTTCTACTGGCTCCACCTATCGACAGCTTGGCATACCTGGCGAGCGAGAGCTAATCGGTTCTGGGGTACACTTTTGTGCGACTTGTGATGGTGCATTTTATAGAGACAAGGATATCATCGTCATAGGCGGCGGCAACTCCGCTCTTGAAGAAGGGATATTTTTAGCAGGGTTCTGTAAGAGTGTCCAAATTGTAAATTACAAACCGGAGTTTTCAGCCTCAGAGACCTACGTAGAGAAGTTAGCCTCTATCAACAATATTACAACACATATGAATAAGGAATCTGTGGAGTTTATCTCTAACAGTGATGGCCTATTTCAATCCTTAAAGGTGAGAGATAAGGTGACACAAGAAGAGTCGCTCTTGACTGCTGATGGTGTATTCATATTCATCGGGCTAATCCCTAACACCAAAACTTTTGCAGATTTTGTTGCTTTAAATGATCGTGGCTTTATCATTACAACAGGCCTCGGCGAAACATCGGAGAGCGGAGTATTCGCTGCTGGAGATTGTAGGGAGGGAGCCATTGCACAGGTAGCCGCAGCGACCGGTGAAGGCGTCCTAGCGAGCTATGGCGTCAAGAATTATCTTAAGTAAACAGAACTAACTAAAACCTAATAATTATGCGAATTCTACTCATTGCAGCTATTGCAATCATAACCTACTCTTGTCAAACCAAGAGCACTGAGACCGTGCAACCTGAAAAGACTGTAACGTTTCAAAACAAGGCTCACGAAATGGTATATGAGGTCGTTCAGAAAGTTGGAGACATGTCTAAACTGGCAGCCAAAAAAGATGTCGTATACACCTATACTTACGCCACGCCAGATGGAAAGGCAGACATCTCGACCGAGAAATACCTCTTTGATGGTGAGCTGTCCTATGGAATGTATAAGCAGCACGAGCGAACGCTGGCGGATCTCGATGGCGCCATCGAGCAAGGATATGATGGCAAGAATTACTGGCTGAAAAATGAGGGCACGATGATAGCTGATACTGTCGCATTAGCCAGGGTTGCTTTCAATCGCCCTACTAATTACTATTGGTTCGCCATGTTCCCGAAGCTGTTGGATCCGGGATTGAAGTATGAATTCATAGGCGAAAAGACGTTTCACGATGAGCAATATGACGTGGTCAATGTTTCATTTGATTCAACTCCTGACAAACCTACCGATATCTATCAGGTACATATTAACAAGTCAAGCGGCCTGGTCGATCAGTTTTTATTTACCGTTGCGGACTTTGGATTAATGGAGACCCCGCTGTTGATGGAAGTAGATTATGAAACCATCGATGG
>CAZDHV010000006.1:17982-41275 GCA_964505335.1 uncultured Saprospiraceae bacterium
GGCGCCAAGAGGTTATCCTGAAATGAATCCGTTAGTGCTGAGCTACCATCATTGAGTACGCCCGGCACTACCCTGCTGATGCTGTCTACTATTATCGCTGTTGGCAGCTCTCCACCACTCAATACGTAGTCACCTATAGAGAGTTCTAAGGTGACATATTTATCACGTATACGCTGGTCAATACCCTTGTAGTGACCCGATATGATCATGATATTCTGGCCGAGAGATAATTGATTGACTCGGTGTTGATTGAGTTGCTCCCCATCGGGAGTGACAAAGATGATGTCGTTATACGTTCGCTCAGCCATTAGGCTCTCGATACACTTGGACAAAGGCTCTACCATCATGACCATTCCGGCACCCCCACCATACTGATAATCATCGATCTGCTTATGCTTACCATGACCATACTCACGTAGGTTGTGAATGGCTATGGAAACAAGCTCTTTATCCTGAGCACGCTTTAAGATGCTATGCTGAAATGGGCTTTCTAACAATTCCGGCAAGCACGTGATAATATCGAATCGAAGCATTTATGCTTTTAGTTCAGCGTAATGCTTATAAAACTGAGGTATCGTTTCGATGCCTTTGATATAATTCCAGATTCCGTAGTGCTCATTTGGGCTATGGATATCATCCGAGTCGAGGCCAAATCCCATTAGTATAGTCTTGACCTTGAGGATATCCTCAAACAAAGCTACAATCGGTATACTTCCTCCGCCTCGTACGGGAATTGGATCCTTGCCAAAAGCATCCTTCATAGCAAGATGGGCGGCCTTATATTCCGCAGTATCTGTGGGCGTCACAGCTGGTTTGCCACCGTGATGAGGACGAACCTCAACCTTTACACCGTCCGGAGCTAAACTTTCAAAATGAGATTTAAACAACTCCGTAATCTTCTCCTCACTTTGATTAGGAACAAGTCGCATACTAATCTTGGCAAAAGCTTTAGATGGCAAGACAGTCTTCGCTCCCTCGCCGATATATCCACCCCAGATGCCGTTGACATCGAGTGTAGGACGTATAGAAGTACGCTCAAGAGTGGTATACCCTTCCTCACCATGTACATCACCGATCTGTAAATCTTCCTTATACTTGGCAAGGCTAAATGGTGCCTTATTCATCTCTGCCCGCTCTGCTGTTGAGACCTCTATAACATCATCATAAAACTCTGGTATGGTAATTCTATTCTGATCATCTTGCAGTGCCTCTATCATCTGGCATAGGATATTGATCGGATTCGCAACACCTCCGCCATATACTCCAGAGTGTAGATCACGATTCGGACCAGTGACTTCTACCTCCACATAACTTAATCCTCGTAAGCCTACTGTGATAGAAGGTACGTCATTGGCGATAATAGATGTATCTGAGACGAGTACCACATCACACGACAATAGCTCCTTATGCTCAGACATGAAATCTCCCAGGTTGTCGGAGCCTACTTCTTCTTCTCCCTCTACTAAAAACTTGACATTACATGGCAAAGAATCAGTCTGCATCATAGCCTCAAATGCCTTAACATGCATATACATCTGACCCTTGTCATCACACGAACCACGAGCAAATATGGCTCCCTCGGGATGTAGCTCAGTTTTCTTGATTACTGGCTCAAATGGCGGAGAGTCCCATAGATCCAACGGATCTGGTGGTTGCACATCATAGTGACCATAGACCAAGACAGTTGGTAATCCATCAGCCACCTTCCGCTCCGCATATACGATGGGATGGCCCGGAGTCTCATATTTTTCTGCTACATCAACACCCGCTTTTAGAAGCGAGTCTATCACCGCATCCGCAGTGCGTTCCACATCAGTAGCGTATGCTGGGTCAGCACTTATAGAAGGAATCTTGAGCAGCTCAAGAAGCTCTCCAATGAATCTTTCCTTATGCTCATGAATGTATTCAGTAGTTTTATTCATAGACTATAAAAGTAGGGTAAAAAGATAAATGACTTAGTAACTCTTAGGACTCAAATTCAATTTATAAAGAGATTTATAATATCACTCGGTTTCTAAGTAAACCAATTCTTCTACCTCCCTATTTTATATGGGTTTTGGAAGTGCGATACGATTTTATATCTTGATAACAGCTATCTTAGATCATTCATGAAATCGACTTGCATCATCCTGATCTGTGTATTGCTAGGCACTCTTCATGGTAGGGATCCGGCAGGGTATGGCCCTGGCGCATCCACTGATACGATTTGTCTTGAACTATGGGAGCAAATTGAATCCTTACACAACCAGGGTAATTACTCTCATTCATTCCACTTGCTCGATAGCCTATACAACTATGCCCTATCTGTAGAAGATGAACAATTCATCGCTTGGTCTCAAGATACAAAGGCATACCTCTATGAAGTACAAGGACGGTTTGATTTAGCACGGCCTTTGTATACTTCTGTACTTGAGCAACACAGAAAAAACCAACGCACAGAAAAAGTATGCGATTATCTGAGGTGCCTGTCTGGTATAGAAAGAGCATCAGGTGATATTGATTTGGCTTGGGCTTATATCAACGAAGCGGAAGAATTAGCTAAGACTATAAGAGACTATTCGCCATATCAGATCTATAGAACTAAAGCCTATTTATGTAAAATTCTTGGTCATTCAGACTCGGCATATCACTATCAGCAATTACAAATATCCATTACGACACCGAGTGACTCTTTCAAAAGGTCATCCACCTATTTTGATATGTCCGATAACTTTATGAAAATCTATAATTATGATCGTGCAAAAGATTATTCCATACAAGCGCTCAATAGCTTACCAAGCAATTATAAGCTAGGAAGAAATGATATCCTTATCAGATTAGCCAATATCCATCTTGCTAAAGAAGAATATGACCAAGCTACGGCATATGCCTTAGAAGCTAAAGAATATCTAGAGTCCGTCGATCATAAAGTCAGACTTATATCTGTATATACAATGCTCGCAAAGATCTATAGCAAGACAAAAGAGTACACACAAGCTCAGAAATACATAAATCTTGTCGAGGTCGCAGACGACAATAATAATAAAGAACTCTTGTCTTCCTATTATCTCACCAAGTTACATGTGTCTCTTCAGTATCCAAACTTAACCGAAATAAGGTCGAACTATCAAAACGCCTCAGATATCATGGAAGGTTATAATCACCTTTTCAAAAATGCACGATGGCAACAAATAAAATCTGCTTATCAAGATAGAATTGGCAATGTCTCACAGTCTAACCAAGCGCTATTAAAGTACTATGAACTTACGGACTCAATTAATAGCCTCGAAAGAAATTATATCGTTGAAAACCTAGAGGTCAAGTACGAAACAGAAAAGAAAGAAAATGAAATTACTCGTCTTGAATTAGAAGATCAATTGAATCAATCTCAGATTTATCAACAGCGTTTAGCCATAGGAGGGCTTGCGGGTGGCGTGGGATTACTTGGTTTACTACTCTATCGGATATTCGGTCAGAATAAAAGAATCAATGCACAAAATGCAGTCATTACCGATGCGCTCGCTGATAAAGAAACGCTACTGCGAGAGATACACCATCGGGTAAAAAACAATCTTCAGGTCATCTCGTCACTACTCGGCATCCAATCATTACAGATAAAAGATGTCAAGGCTAAAGAAGCCATCCAAGAAGGAAGAAACCGTGTGCATAGCATGTCCTTAATCCATCAAAATCTCTATAAGAAGGATAACCTTACAGGCATAGAGATGAGAGATTATATGAAAAAACTCTCAACGAGTATTATCTCATCTTATAGTCTACAACCCGACCAGGTAGAAGTGAAACAAGACATCGAAGACATCACTCTCGACGTAGAAACAGTGGTCCCTATAGGCTTGATCACGAATGAGCTGCTTACCAACTCGCTGAAATATGCTTTCCCTGACACTAAGAACGGGATCATCAAAATCCAATTAAGAGAGCTGTCTAATCAGTTACAGCTTAAGATATCAGATAATGGCATCGGTCTTGATCCACAGCAACTAAAGCTCAAAGAGGAGAGTTTTGGGCATTCACTCATCCGAGCGTTTAGAAATAAACTCGATGCTACGATCGACATTCATGGTGATAATGGTACGGAGGTTACTATCGTCATGAACAACTACAAGAAATATACATGATAGCTTCAGTCTAATTACTTAATATTATAGCCTCTAACTATAGCCATATAGCCTTGGCTGTTACCCTTGTAAGATCAGGAATACGATGATACCTATCCCTTCAGCGCTTCCTTAAGCTGAGACTTTAGCTCGGATGCGCTTGCGACTCGAGTCAATTTACCAGCCTTCGCATAGGACCACGCCCCATTCTCTTCTGATACTACGAATGCTGTAGCATTAGTCTTTTCTGATACACCTACTGCTGCTCGATGACGCAATCCAAGGTCAGCATCGATGGAATTGCTCTCTGTCACAGGTAGTATCACACTTACTGAGTATATGCGATCTTTGATCATGATGGCTGCGCCGTCATGAATTGGAGATTCTTTTTGAAATATGGTACGCAGCAATTGGGACGACACCTTCGCATCAATTTCTTGTCCTGAGTTATTCCATATAGGCGTCTCCTTATTATTACTGATCACGATGAGTGCTCCAATGCGTTCTTCTCTGAAGCTCTCCATTGACACATGTATCTCATCCACGATATCCATGATTGCCGAATCATCCACTACGATCTGATCTCCCCAGAGCCGCTCTATGAACGTAAATCTATTCTTAAGAGTATTGTTACCCAGTAATAGGAGAAACTGCCTGATTTCAGGCTGGAATATGATGATTAAGATTAAGACCCCGAAACCGACGAAAGGACCTAATAAAAAGGTGAGCAATCTCATATTGAAAAAACTGACTGCATACCATACTCCATAGAGGAGCATTAAGCCGATGAAAATGTTAAAAGCGATTGTCCCTCGAAGTAGTTTGTAGATCTGCCAAACCAGTATGAGAACGATCAATATATCGATCACATCGAGGATGCGAATATCAGTAAGAGAGATCAATAATTGCGTCATGTATTTATAAACCCTGAAGATACTACTTATCCTTACTTAGACTCACAATCTAATCAGAGGTCATCATTATTTTGACCAGCGTAATCAATTGTGAATCTCACCGCGTCCTCGAACAAATTAAACTCACTATTCACTCAGCTCAGTAAGATCACTTTGACAATACTTCATAAATATCCCGACTTACTTGGAACTTCCCTTTGAATCGACTGACCACATCATGCCGGAGCTCATCTGCAAACTCAGTCGTATATCTCTCCAAATCTTCAGGTGTCTCGTAGTAATAGTTACTGACATAATATGTCGACATCGGATCATCACTCTGGAGCTCTATGAACTCATAATGAGTAAAGCAGCCCGTCTTAACAAGATCATCTAGATGCTTGTCAATAAAAAACGACTCCCACGCTGTTGCCACCTCATTATTTACCCGACACTTGACACTATAGATATACACAATAATTTTATTTATGTCTTAAGATTAAAGTGTTCATTATAGCACTTTTTACCATAAAAAGGCGGCCTCGAACAGCTAAGCTTCGATAATATCAGCTGTCCTTTTCCCTTTTTGGCTACTCAAATGAGAGTGATTAGAGCACACACCTGAAAAGCACCCAGATTAGATGGAGGAGGAAGAATATAATATAGTCTTCTTCAGTGAGAACTCCGTTTTGCAAATAAGATGACGCCTTGGCGCTGAAATTAACCGTTCATATCCCTTGGGGGGGACTCCACACAAATCCTGTCTATTAATATGGAAGATTTATGTGAATGCAATTGGAGGAAGGAAGTATAAGTTGCCAGGGCACGAATTATTTCAATCAAAAAGAAACAAAACAATGAGACAATTTTTTATTGTCTTCTTTCTTAGTTTATCGTTCTTGAGCCTGGAAGGCCAAGACTTGGTATTGACACAGAGCTCTACAAACTTCTCACCAGGTGTAGGTGAGCCATTTGAGTTTTTAATCAATATATCGTGTAATAGTACTACATCAAATTGTGTCAATACCACAATCGTGGGGCGCATGCCAGATGAGTTAGATTTTATACGTTTTTCTACTCCCTTACCTAGCGGGGTAGCGAGTGCAACTTACGACCCATTTACACGTAATTATGAGATCACTTTTGATGATGCCCCAGGCAATGCTCTTGGCAATGGGTCAAGTATACAGATTTTATTACAAGTTCAATTTCCCATTTACTCGATAAGAGGTATTAGTGCTACTAATACCATAACGGCTAATTCTACTAATGCTGGTACAGTGATGGCATTGACCACCGTTGACCTAGCACCAGGGCCGCAACAAATTGATCCTAGTATTTTTCTATCGAACAAAGACGGAGAAGATTTACAAATTGCTGGAGGACAACAATTTTGGCTAGTGAGATTTGGCACTGGAGGAATGGGACCTATACAGAACTATCAGATATTCGATTCTATCCCTGCTGACCTAGACCTTGCACAAGTTAGGACACCTGAGTTCCCATTTATAGATCACCCTGCGGAACTTTATTATAGATCATCCGATGATCCCGGCACCTGGGTTTTCTGGAGAGATTTCAACTTGAACCAAAGACGTGTGATAAATTCACAATTCTTAAATCTTCCTCCAGGTGAGCGTATAGTAGAAATAAGATTTGATTTTGGCGACGTACCAGGATCAGCACTATATAATGGGCTCAGATATCCAGATAATTTCCGAGCGGAAATAGCACTGTACGCTGATGTTGATCCTAGTCTTAGTGATGGTACGACTTATACCAATTGTGCGGACTATCTTGGTCTCGACGCTAGTAATAATCAAATAACTGATCAGGCTTGCCATACAGCTGCTATAGACTCAGGACTTGAAGCCGATATAGTCGACGGAGACGTTCAATTCCAAAATCAATCTGGTATAAATATACCTACGGCACTTATAGGAGATACGATATCTGTTGAGAAGGTTTTTAATAGTCCACCGTTTATGACACGTGATATCCATGGAGGGGTGATGTCTGTATTGCTTCCACCTGGCATATCGTATATCCCTGGCACTCTTAGGGAGACTTTTAACTGTCTCCAATTTGATGGTGAGATGCCAGTCATAGAGTTGGCTACAAACTTTGATGGAAGACAGATAGTAAGGTTCGTTTATGACGATTCTTTTAACAATGAATTTATCATTGAGGCTGACGGGACATGGTCTGGGTGTGGATTCTTGTTTGATGTATTCATAGGCAATAGTGCGATTGAAGGACAAAATGATGTAGAATATTACTACAATGCAACGGGCTCTACACACGCCTCTTGCGCTACTCCAGATATAGATAATTTATTAGGCGGCTATGCAGATGATTATTGTGAAATAAGGCAAGATTCGATTGACATCTTCAGGGGGCTTGGCTCTGCTGGAGTACGAGCTGAAAAATCAGCCATAGGTACTCTAGACGCTACCTATAGCCAATATCCAAATGTCAGTACAACAGTGCCAGGAGGTGTTGCTGATTATAGAATCACAATAACTAATCCTAACAGTACTCCTCTAGATAATATAACAGTCATAGACATACTACCACATGTCAATGACAGACATATACTCAATGATAACAACCAGCGGTTTTCTGAATGGAGACCTAATCTTGCGGCACCTATACCTAATATCCCAGGAGTAGTGGTGTCATATACGACAGTTGATAATCCCTGTCGAGACGAAATAGCAGGATCTAACCCGACCCCATTTCCTGCAGGGTGTAATAATCCTAACTGGTCTACTACTCCACCTGCAGATATCACCGATGTCACAGCGCTAAAATTTGATTTAACGAGTATCACACTCAATTTAAATACTACAATCGCTTTTGATATACCGATGAGAGCGCCCGTAAATGCACCTAATTCAGGCGAAGTCGCCTGGAATTCGTTTGCATATACTTCTCGCAATGTTACTACGGGAGAGCTATTACTTCCTACTGAAGCTATAAAAGTAGGCATACAATCATTGCCGACATCCTTACCAAATATCGGAGATTTTGTGTGGGATGATCTGGATGGTAATGGAATACAAGATCCTGGTGAACCAGGAATCAATGGGGTCAGGGTTGGGCTATATCAAGACTCAAATAGTAATGGCATTGCCGAGCCAGGCGCTGGGGATACCGAGCTCTTATGGACGATCTCTGCGAATGGTGGCCAATACCTATTATCTAATTTTCCAGAGGGAGATTACTTCTTAGTCTTTTCTGATTTTCCCGCTGGGTATAGCCCTACTCACTCCAATATTGGAGGTGGAAATTTAGATTCTGATGGAGCTATTACCTCAGTGCGGTTTTATGATGACACTACGTCAGATTTGAATGTAGATTTTGGCTTATTCAATGGCACACCACCTGTCCTTGTAACCTGTAATTCTACTCTCTTAGTGAATGAAGAGTTTGAATCTAACTTCACGTCTTGGGTAGACGATGGTAATACCAGTATTACCTCAGATAGCTATACAGGAACTAATGCTATGCTAATAAACGGTGGTGCAGGTGGTCGATATCAACGCATACCTGTAACACCTGGAGACACTTATACTGCTACGTTTTTTGCCAAAAGAGATTCTGATAGAACACGTGGAGGACTAATCTTCAGGGATATTTCTGGCAATCCTGTACATCAGGTTTTTAGAGACGTTTTCGAGGACACCTATGAGTTTCATAGTATTACAGGTACGGCTCCTCCAGCCGCAGTAACAGTCGATATCCAAGGATCTAAAAACGCAGGACCAGGCTCAGCTTTCTTTGATTCTTTCTGTATAGAACTCATTGATAATATCTGTAATCTCCTCGAGGACAATGATAATGATGGTATATCATATCAATGCGACATAGATGACGACAACGACGGCATAAGAGACTCAGACGAGTATGACTGTCCGGGAGTATTCAGTAGGTTAGTGTGGTGGAGTCATAACATGTTGGCCAACCAATTAGATGCTGAAATACTTTCTCCTGATCTTGTCGCGAGCGCAACACAAGAAAATTATGGCTCTGGCATAACTCCTACTATAGTTAGCACGTTCATCACGTTAGAAGGAGTGGACCAGTCTAACCTTAATGACGCAATAGCCGATGAAGACTATTTGGAGTACAGTTTTACCACCGCAGCGGATATAAATGCAATGCATCTCCGAACCTTGGTCTTTACAAAATCAGGAGCTGCTACTAATGCTATATCAGATAATTACGGATACGATTTTTCAGTGGCAATTTCAGATGATGGATTTGCTACATCTCAGTTGATATCAACCGTTTTTACAGTTGATACGAACGTTAATCCATCATTTACAACACCACGACTAGAGGCAGACGATAATTTCTACTTACTCTTACCTAATACGACCTATACGTTTAGAGTATATTTCTACGGGAAGACTACTGATATCAGCGTAGCAACAAGGTTCGATGATTTTGCGGTAGACGCAAATGTTTGTGGGTTAGTAGCTGATATTGATAATGACGGTGTGGTCAATCATCGTGATTTAGACAGTGATAACGATGGTATATTTGATCTTGATGAAGCTGGACATACTGGTGTGGATGCGGATTTTGATGGAATATTAGATGACGCCTTTACCAATAGTGGAACAAATGGATTTTTAGATGATCTAGAAAGCCAACCAAATAATGGACGTCGGGCTTATACACTCTCAGATAGTGAAGACGTGCCGGACGATATAATTGATCCATATGAACTCGACTCAGATGGTGATGGATGTAATGATGCCAGAGAAGAAAGTGTAAATGATCCTGATGGCAATGGAATGGTCGGAACCGGTGTACCAGGGGTAGATGTAAATGGGTTGGTCTTAGGTCATATCTATAGTGCACCCCCTAATAACTTATGGCAAGACGCGTCTCTAATAAAATGTCTCAATCTCTCAGGTGTTATATTCGAAGACATCAACTATGGAGGCGGATCAGGCAGGGATTATATTACTGCAGACCTATCAGCAATATCATCCGGATGGAATCCAGATGATATTGCGTTAGATAATGTTGTACTGGAATTATATGATACGGGTGGAGACCTTATAGACATTACTAATTCTGATGCTCTTGGCAGCTACACTTTTGTTGATGCTGGCTCTGGAGCTTTCACAGTTAGGATGGTGAGCGGCTCTATAATCTCTAATCGCCCATCAAATGGAGCACCCACATCCACAAAGCCAGTTCAAACCTATAGACATGATGGGGTGAACCCATTTATCAATGAGGTCGGCGGATCAGACCCTACTATGGAAGATGCTGGCTTAAATAAGCTGTCTGATCATATATCAACCCTTAATACATCGACGACGGTAGCACAATCTATCACTAATGTTGTGATTGGTTCTACAGATCTTAATGGAGTTGACTTTGGAGTAAACTTTGATGTCATAGTGAATACTAATGACAGTGGACAAGGCTCTTTTAGGCAATTTATTATAAATAGCAATGAGCTATCAAATTCAAATCTTGATCAAGAGGACGACCCAACTTCTGGAGTTAATTTTAGCAAACCTTTAGGCATAGAGACTTCCATATTTATGATGCCTACTCCTGGTCTGCATAGCATTGTTAACACTACAGTTTATCCCAACATTACCGACGACTTTACACATATCTCTGGGTATACCCAAGCAGGTTCTTCCCAAGGTGATATCGCTTCGAGAATTATAAATATTGGGATATCAAGTCCTTCTAACTTAATTGATGCTCTAATCATTGACGCTGACAACACCACAATTTCTGGACTAAGTTTATATAATTATAGATCAGGGATTATAGGAAGAACAGCACATAGTAACAGCTTCATCTGGGGCAACTATATAGGAGTTAGGGCAGATGGTGTCACACCTACAGGCAATAGCGCTTTTGGGATCAGTCTTCAGAGCTTTACTGACACTCACATAGGAACAAATGGAGACGGAACTAATGATGCTAATGAAGGTAATCTGATCACAGATAATAGCCAAGGAATACAAATTAGAAACACATCAGACATCTGGGTATCTGGTAACATAATTGGCTTGGATAAAAATGGAAATGCACCAATTGGTAATTCTTTCAATGGAGTGTTCATTAGAGATGCAGTTGGCAGGAATGTAATCGGTTTCAATGGAACACTGTCGTCAGAAGATCCAGCACTCTATAGAAATGTCATCTCTGCCAATGGGAATGATGCCATAAGGTTGCTTAATTCTAATGATCAGCTCTTATCTGGCAACTATCTGGGCACAGATATCACAGGTATGCTAGGAAGAGGTAATACCAATTTTGGAGTGCAATTACAGGGTTCCTCTTCTGATAATATAATAGGAGTTGATGGTGATGGCATTGAAGACTTGTCCGAGAGAAATGTCATATCAGCTAATGGTAGTGGCATCAGAATGCAGTCAGGTGGAACAGGCAACAACAATGTTATCGCAGGTAATTTTATTGGTACAGATGTAAGCGGTAGTCAAGCTCTCGGCAACTCAACTAATGGCATAGAAATTACAGGTTCCTTTAGTAACAGCATTATAGGCACCAATGCGGATAACTTGAGTGATGAGCACGAAGGAAACGTTATTTCATCAAACGGAGGTGACGGCATTAGACTTTTTAATACTAATGATAATCTCGTAGCTGGTAACTATATCGGAGTTGGTGCGGATGGGTTGGTTCCTCTTGGCAATAACCTAAGAGGAGTATTCCTGGTAGGCACATCTGCTTCTAATATCGTCGGGTACTCACCATCTATGACTAACGCTGACGAACTTGTAGTTGGCAACTTTATTAAGAATAATACCCAGACAGGTATCGGTGTAGCAAGCACTGGTACAGAGAATAGGATAAGTCGTAATCAATTAGCTAATAATGGAGGTTTAGGCATAGACTTAGGTTTCGACAATGTCACCACAAATGATGATGGTGATACAGACTCAGGATCTAACGACTTGCTCAATTTCCCAGTTATAAGTCAAGCTTCTTTAATAGATGATAATTTGACGATTAGCGGTTTCGCACCAACGAATGCCTTAATTGAAGTGTTCATTGCGGATGCGGGTCCTAATCCAAGTCCGTTGCCTACAACATACACAACTTCATTCGGTGAAGGAGCCGTCTATCTATTTGATGTTACTGAAGGAAGTGTATCTGATCTAAGAAATACTACTGGAGTTTATAACAACGACGGTACAGGGATAATCAGTAATAGAACCCAATCACAATTCGAATTTACTATCGATGTTTCAGGAATGAATCTAGAAGAAGGTATGTTGATCACAGCTACAGCCACAGATGTAAATAACAGTACTTCTGAATTTAGTGGTGTATTCCAAATCAGCGCAAATTGTGGAACCGCTACAATGAATCCTCATGTAATGTTCTTTCGTAGGTCTCGATAGTATCAAAACTAGTTCCATTTGATTGGTCTGAGCAAGTGGCATATTGTCACATTATTACAAGAACTTAAGATTTCTTTATTTGTGGTTTAACATACAAATACCCTACTAAAATGAGGGTGAGCATGAGCAATCCTTGTCATATATGAGAACCCCTATCTCAATTGAAGATATGCTGCTATGTGCTATAGCACTCATTGGTCATTGAGGCCCGTGTTAGTATTATCCTCCTTTTTGATAGTGTTTTCAACATAAAAAGACAAAGCACTACCCCAATGCACATTTTGTTTCGTAAGAGTACGCACGCCAAGATCATTATTTCCGGATTAATTTTCGCGTTAGCATGTCTATGCTTACCATCTTCGTACGCCTTGTCAAGTAAAAAAGACAATAGCGCCGCATCCGAGTTTCTGAGTCCTCCAGCCAGAATAGATCGAATCGGAATCGCTAAAATGTACGTAGAGGTCGGTGTGCAAGATTTGATTCCTGGGGTACCTAATCCTGGAGTCACGCTAGATTTAGTGAGCATCGTAAATTATGGAGATGAAGATGTCAACATTTCTGGATGGCAGTTATATAGTGACAATGGCGGACTTAGTGCTCCGGTATTTACCTTTCCTGCTGGTACCATTGTTAGTCCATGTCAAGAGCTATTTGTTATATCTGATTGGCTCGGTAGTATTGTAGGTATACCATTACCTGCTGATTGGCATGACGCTAATTCTAATAATCCAGAAGGGTTCTTCGCTGATAATGTTGATGCATCTAATTTTGCCTCATTGAGGAATCCCTCATCACAAGAATATATCTCAATACATAATTCGTTTGTACCGCCGAGTCTTCCTGCGAGCACAGACATTGGTGATATAAATTTAACTCTATTGGCTCCTGACTCTTTTGAGTCTTGTGAGCTAGTGTATTGGGAGGACAATGCCAACCAATATTTGCTGATCACATCTTGTACTATACCCGACTTTATAACAACTTGCCTAACTACAGACATAGAGAGCACCTCTAACTATTCTGGTTTCGGAATATCCTGTGCAGGAGGTAGCGATGGATGGATAAAGGCAAAGGCCCAAGGTGGCACGGCGCCATACACTTTTGAATGGCGCGATCAATTCAATACGGTTATATCGACTGGAGCAGTAGACTCAATTTTTGGTCTGACTGCTGGCTTCTATAGTGTAACCATTTCAGATGCAGTAGGATTCATAGGATTCTATCAGACCACCTTACAGGAACCGAGCATGCTCGAATCTCAGACACTAGTGTTGCGCCCTTTTGGTGGTCAAGAATTAAGCTGCCCAGGTGCCGAAGATGGTTCTGCCTTTGTATTTTCATTTAGCGGGGCTGTAAATAGAGCGACAGGTGCTCCACCCTACTCGTACTTATGGAGCAATGGCCAGACAGGTGACACGCTTCGAAATGTCGGTCCGGGCCAATACTTTGTCACTACGACTGATGCTAATGGATGTACAGATGTTGATTCTTTAGTGATCAATGATCTACCAGAATGGGGTGTGGAGATCTCTCAGACAAGCTCTATTCCTTGTGATGGCACTCCTATTGGTCAGCTTCAAGCACTGACAACTGGAACTGTGGGCAGCGTAGAATATATCTGGAGTACGGGCGATGTGGGCAATGTACTTTCCGGTCTTGCGGAAGGAGAATATTCCGTAATAGCCACTTCGAGTCCAGGATGTGTACGATTTGATACATTCCAACTTAGCACTCCTCCTCAGATAGATATCTCTTTTACCCATACCCTTCCATCTTCGTGTGGAGCTAATGATGGTCAGATAATCGCTGAAATAACGGGAGGTACGCCGCCATTTAATTTTGTTCAGTGGAATACTGGATTTTCTGGTGACACGCTATCCAATCTTACCGAAGGAACATACTCCTTAACAGTTGTTGATGTAATAGGCTGTTCAAATACAGAGACATTTGACTTGACAGATCCCAGTTGTACTGGTGGATCTCCAGGATCTTGTGCCGGCGGGATTGTAGTCAATGAAATATTCCAAGATGCCCTAACCGGTGCCTCATGGATCGAATTATTAGTAGTTGGTGATCCATCTAACCCTACTGCAGCGGTAAATCTAAGAGGATGGATTGTTGATGATAACAATGGAGACTACGTACGTGATAGTGGGCCGAGCTCAATGACTCAAGGAGCCTTGGGCTTAGGGGACTTCTGGAGTTCTACCCCTCCAGGTACGCTTATAGTTATATATGATGAAAGTAATAAAGATACAGATCTGCCTGCAGATGATCCATTAGATTTTAATGGCGACGGCATACGTGTATTGCCAGCCAACCACTTTTCTTTCTTTGGTTGTTCTGATGCACCTAATACTACAGATCCGACCTACCTGTTCTGTAACGGAGTACCAGGTTCGTGGACTTACATAGACTTATTAGGTGAGGCCGACGCGGTACAAACTATATCCTTAGAAAAGTCTCTCTTTCATGGGGTCTCTTGGGGCAACATGGTTGAACCATTCCCGACAACCATATGTGGTGACCAGACGGTTCATATCGATGGCGTTCTCAGTGACAACACCATATTTTTTGAGTGTGGAGACTGGACGAATAGGGACAACTACTCAAGAACTAATGGTATTAATAAGACTGGCGGCCTTATCAATTCGGCTCGTAACCAGACCACAGCTGATCTACTCAATAATGGTGGCTTTGACTATGCCGATCCAGATAATGCTACACATTGTGTAGAAGGAGACGATACCATGTCGGGATCATGTATTCCCGGACTAATCGTCAATGAACTGTTCGTAAACAATACAGGTACTTCCTCATGGATAGAGCTATTAGTCGTCGGTGGTGGTGCCAATTCAACCGCACCTGTCAATCTCGAAGGATGGTTGATCGATGATAATAATGGTGAATTCCTGAGATTAGGATCACCGATAAGCATGAATCAGGGAGCGCTGGGCTTAGGTAATCATTGGAGTGCGGTTACGCCAGGTTCCATTATCTTAATATATGATGAAACAGGCGTCAAAGACTCTAGGATTCCTCCTATCGATTTTAACGACACCAATGGTGATGGAATCTTTGTGATTCCTGGAGATCACTGGTCTTTATATGGTTGTTCTGATGCGCCCAATGCAGGTGACCCAAGTTACTTGTTTTGCGATGGAGCAGCTCCATCTTGGAGCTTTATTGATTTTGAAACACGTGATGCTGTACAGGTTAGAGCTCCTAACGGCACATTCTTTCATGGCTTTGCCTTCGGTAATTTCGACACACCTACAGTAGAGTTCGCTTGTGGAGGGACGACTTGGAGTTTTACTGCGCCACTCAACAATACACCGATAAGTTTCTCCTGTGGAGATTGGTTTGAAGAGTCAAATTTTGACAGACCTAATGCCGGAGGGCGTAATCCAGGGTCAACTAACAACCAGGAAAATCTTGTAACAATAAGTAAGATCAGATCTGGTGATTTTGATTATAATAATCCAGATGACGCGATCCACTGTGTGGATCCATCCATAACGGATATTGGAGGCGGAGTATGTACTCAAGGACCAGGGGTGGTCATAAATGAGTTAAACCTTGGTCTATTTAATGATCAAGAGTGGGTAGAATTTATCGTGCTGGGTGATCCCAACGACCCAATAGCCCCAGTAGATCTTGAGGGGTGGATATTCGATGATAACAATGGTGAATTTTCTATAGCCTCTGGTGGATCTGAAATTTCTAATGGAGCTCTGGGCTTTGGAAGTAGTTGGGGCGCTGTTATACCGGGAAGCATAATAGTCGTGTATAATGAATCCAACAAGGATCCTAAAATACCAGCTGATGACCCTCTTGACAGTGATAATGATGGAGTCTACATACTCCCAGCCAATCACTTCTCACTATTCGGCTGTTCGGATGCACCTACCGCAGCTAATCCGAGTTTCCTAAGCTGTAATGGCGCACCGCCTACATGGGCATATGTACAACTTGCGGATGCAGGAGATGCATTTCAGGTGAGGAGCCCTGCTAAAGATTTCTTTCAAGGGTTTTCTTTTGGAAACATCAATAACGTGTATCCTTCTAATGGATGCTCAGAGACTGCCTTTGGATTCCCATCAGCTACACAGGGCACTGTCTTGTCGCTAGATTGTGGAGATTGGTTCATACAAGAAAATTATAAGGAGCAGGGACTTAGCCAAGTAACACCTGGTCTTCCTAATTCTAATGCGAATTTGACGCTAATCTTCAATATACGAGATGGCCAATTCACCTATAGTGATCGAGGAGCTTTTGATAACTGTATATTTGAGTCTCCATGCTATTTATCTGCAGATGGAAATCAATTCCTGACAGAATTTGACCATTCACGTGAGTTTGAATCTCCGATTGCGTCTTATACCAATACAGATGTGCTGGCGATCGAATTCGACCCTTTAAGTGACTCACTATTCGGTGCCGACGCTAATACACTTATTTACATCAACAATGAAACTGGAAACACTAGTCCTATCGGCGTATTTAGCGCAGGAGCACAGGCTAATGGGCCGCAGGGTAATATAAACTTTAATGATGTACGTGGCTTAGCCAGAGATCCAGTGAGTGATATCTGGTATGCATCCCATACAAGAGGCGGTGCCTCACCATGTGGCAATGCCGACGTATTATTTCAATTTGACTTGGAAACAGGTGCATTTATCGATGAAGCATTTGCAGATAGTGACTTTAATGGGCAGAGAGATGACTACGTGGTGATTCAACCACCCGTGGGTAATCCTTGCTTAAACCTCATATCGGACTTAACCTATGATCCATTTAATGCGCGCATCTATGGCTTGGCAACTGGCGTAGGCATTTATTCTAACACTGTGAGATTAGTAGAGATTGATCCACAGACTGGAAGAACGGAAGATCGAGGAACTATATCTTTTGATAATGGATCTGGAATTGTTGATATTGCAGATGTTCAGGGCATTAGCATAACCACTAATGATCGAATGTTTGTCACAACAGGATCTGGTGGAAACCAACCTAATCAACTTTTTGAAATTACAGGATTCTTCTCAGGTACAATTAGTACGTTCTTTGTTGAGAACCTCTCTCAAGATGATTATCAAGCGATAAGCTGCCAGACATTTGCGACGCTCTCCTCTGTGGGTGGATCAATCTATCGTGACATCAATGCTAACGGTACATTTGATTTTGGAGAAATTGGGATACCTGCTGTAGAAGTGTTATTAGTACAGTCTATTAACCGAGATACTATAGGGATACAGTTCGCTGATCCGAATGGAGAATATGTATTTGAGAATGTTTACCCCGGTGAATACGAAGTTGTCGTCAGCAACAATAACTTCTTATTATCGGGTGCACTGAGTAATCATGTCGTGTTAGGAGATCCTGACTCAGAGATAGATGGTATGACCATAACAGATGGTCTATCCTTTGGGGATGTATTCCGCAATTTAGATTTTGGCTATAACACAGAGGAAAACTGTGCGAATGGCATCGATGACAACTTTGATGGGCTCGTAGATTGTTTTGATTCTTTTTGCCAAAACTTCAATGATTTTGATGGCGATGGTCTCGGATTATTCTGTGATCTGGACGATGATAATGACGGCATCACAGATCTGATAGAAGATAATGTTATTGTGGTAGACTATATCCCCAGTTGTGGTGATGACCCTGACTTTGACTTCAGCAGTCCTCAACTCATTTCTGGTACAGATCGAAATGAGGGTGCAGTATATAGATATTCGGATGTCATACCTGGCGTCGATGCTGTGGTGACACTTGAGCAGATCGTCAACATAGCAGTGTCTACTATTGACGATGAATCTGTCACTCCGGAAAGATTTCAGCCACAATCTACTTTTGTAAATTTAGACGTTGGAGAAGAAGCCTATCAACAGTATCACTTTGATTTTGTAATCGCAGGTACTTTTAGAGACACCGTATTAGATGCTTTCAACTTGTTTTTTATAGATATCGATGGAAATAGCCAGTATTCTGAAACCAACTTTACCGAAAACCCAAGTAGTTTCACCTACAATGACCCTACTGAGCTCGACTTCGTAAGAACCGATCAATCGATCCTGGCAACAGGTGGGAACAACGAATTTCCTGCGATCACGGATCAGTTTCCTCAGGCAAATTTCTTTACGAGATATGTCAGAACGACAGAAATAAGATTCCGATTTGGGATAGCTGCAATGCAGAATAACGTAAATGCCAATGGAAGACAACATGGTTTGATCTTTACCTGTCCTAACAACTTCATTGGCCCTATAACTGTGTCTATTGACATTGACGAGGATGGCATACCGAACTACCTAGACCTTGACAGTGATAATGATGGTATATACGATGCTCACGAAGCAGGACATGATCTGACTGTCGACCCAGAAGGACGAATCCAAGGTGTCAATGGTTTCATTGGCAGTAATGGTTTAGACAATAGAATTGAGACTTCGCCAGATAGTGATAATCTCAACTACCCTGTGGCCGATAGTGATCTAACACCCAATGGCACATTTGACGCCTATCAACTCGATTCTGATGGCGACGGATGTTTTGATGTCCTCGAGGCATTATATGTTGATCAGGACAATGACGGATTAGTGGATGAAAGCCCGGTAGTCGTTGATATCCTTGGTAGGGCTGTCGTACATACTTTTGCCCAACCTGTTAATTTTAACTGGAGAGATCCACTAATCAGAGGTTGCCTAGAGATATGTGATGATGGCCTCGATAATGATCTCAACGGTGTAATAGACTGTATTGAGCTCAGAGGACAAGTTTTTGAAGATATAAATTACGGAGGTGGAGATGGTCGCAATTACGTTACCGCTAATACTTCAGCTATATCCTCAGGATGGGCTAATAATGATATCACCATACAAGGTGCTATCGTAGAACTATATAACGCCGCTGGCTCATTTGTCGCAGCGACGATGACGGATGCCTCTGGCAACTACAGTTTTCAGATAGCAGATCGTGGTCAATACACGGTCAGAGTAGCTAATCAATCGATTAGATCTAACAGAGGATCAAACAGTACAGGGAACTCAGCTATTGCTGTACAAACCTTCAGGACTTCTGGAGATAGTGAGGTCACCTCAGAAGTCGGAGGAAGGGTCCCTTCATTTGTAGACGCACCAGTCAATACTACCAGTGAGGATTTGTCAAGTCTCAGTACTTCGACCTCCACCGTGCAATCCTTTACAAGGATATTTGTTGATACGCTGGCTGGGTCTACGCTGATACAGCCTTCGCTAGATTTAGACTTTGGATTTAATTTCGACTTGGTTGTGAATACCAATGACGCCGGTCAAGGATCCATGAGACAATTTATCATCAACAGTAATGAACTTAACAATAACGACTTAGACCAGGAAGACAGTCCTCTCGGTGCGCCTTCATTTTCCAAAGAAGCAGGTGTAGAGACATCTCTCATAGAGATCACCTCGCCAGGAGCTCAGATTATTAATCCGCAGTCTCCATATGATCCGATCACTGATAGTCATACGCATGTGACGGGCTACACTCATGAAGCAAGTAGCAGAGGACCAATAGACTCTCGAGATATTACCATAGAAATCGATGGTGATGGAGCCAACTTTGATGCCTTTGACATACGGAGCAATTCTGTCAGCATATCTGGGCTGGCACTACATGGCTATCGTAGAGCTGTCTATAGTACTGCTAATATCAATGACTTACAGGTCTGGGGTAATTATATCGGGGTGCATGAAGATGGCGCTCAAGTCGCATCTGGAACGGGTAATAGCAACAATGGCATTGAGCTTATCAATGTATCGGACTCCTATATCGGCACAGATTATGACGGACAGGATGACACATTCGAGGGGAACTTAATCTCTTCTAATAATCGCAATGGAATATTCTTGCAATCGACCTCTTCCGTACGAGTTGGTGGCAACTATATAGGCTTGGATGTAAGTGGCGATAATGCCATCCCTAATAATGAAAATGGCATTTATATTGAACAAAGTTCAGGAGTGAACTACATAGGAGTTGATGATAATCAGATAGGGACTGGATTTTCAAATTTCAGAAACATCATATCTGGAAACAACAATCACGGAATAAGAATAAACGACGCTAATAACGTCGTCGTAGCGGGTAACTACATCGGCACCAACAGGAGTGGCCTCGGAGCAGTAGGCAACCGCATTTATGGTATCCAGATCG
This sequence comes from uncultured Saprospiraceae bacterium, assembly GCA_964505335.1. Lineage (GTDB taxonomy): Bacteria > Bacteroidota > Bacteroidia > Chitinophagales > Saprospiraceae > GYS-P2D. The sequence continues at coordinate 38,584 of CAZDHV010000006.1, forward strand.
AGAGGGGCACAAGCGATACTCAGGTAGGTACTGACGGCGATGGCAATTTTGACGATATCGAAAACAATGTGATCTCAGGCAATCGCTCTGGGTATCGATCGCTACCTGGAGGATGGGGTCGTGATAATTACGTCGCTGGAAACTTCATAGGTACGGATGCCTCAGGATTCTTAGCGATTCCTAATCTGGATCATGGTGTCGAAATATTGTCGTTTCAAGATAGTCGTGTAGGCACCGATGGAGATGGTGTCTCAGATGAGATGGAGCGAAACATCATCTCTGGAAATGCCAATGACGGCATAAGAGTAGATAACAATACCAGAAATACCACCATCGCTGGCAATTATATCGGCGTATCAACTAATGGACTTCTACCAATAGGTAATGGTGATAGAGGAATATTTATAGGATCTAACTCCAATGACAACAGAATAGGATACCACCCTTCTATGGTCGAATCTGATCCTGATATCGTAGGCAATAGGGTTCAGTACAATGTTAATTCTGGTGTCGTACTCGGTGCTAACAATGCACAGAGAAATCGCATCAGTCGTAACTCCATAGGATTTAATGGTGGATTAGGAATCGACCTGGATAACAATGGAGTAACCACCAATGATAATGGAGATTTCGATTTTGGGTCTAATAGCCTACTGAATTTCCCTGTATTTACAGAGATCACCTTTGCTACAGACTCTACTGTTACAGTGAGCGGATTTGCGAGTGGTGGAACTACAATAGAATTATTTGGTGCAGATGGAGAAGTAAATCCTGATCCACTTCCGCTGTCATATAGCACCTCTTTTGGTGAGGGCTTGATCTATATTGGATCAGCTGTAGAAGGTGGGCCAAGCGATCTCAGCTTCGATTTTGGAAGCTATTCAGACGACGGTACTGGTGCAATATTTAATAGAAATCAAAATCAGTTTGAGTTTGTCTTTGACGTCAGCGGATTACCGATTGGTATAGGTTCTTTTCTGACGGCTACCGTTACGGACAACTCTGGTAACACGTCCGAATTCAGTGGAATATTTGAGATCTCGGATGCTTCATGTGGTATCGCCATTATGAATCCACATATCATGTGGAGAGGTGGTGGCGGTGGAAATTAATGATGGTCATCTGATCCCACATAGCTGCAGGAACTGCAATTATATGGGATCAGCTGTCACTCAGCTTATCTACTTTCTCATCGATCTTAGCCTTGAGCTTTTCTTTGAGGGCCACAGTGGTATCTAACTTCTCTTTGATCTTCTCTTTAGTTTTATCATCACCGGCTTGCTTCAGCTGTTGCTTCTCTTCAGCTATCTTCTCTTCGACATCTGTGAGTAAGGCTTTGCGCTTCTCTATATTCTCAGCCTCATCAGCCTTGTCGAATATGAGACTATCTGAATCCGCTGTATTATCTAAAATGCTTGGATCCTTGACTCGGTGTTTCTTTGGAATGAAGACGGTCTCCCCTACTTGCCGTTGATTCATGAAGTTAGGCGAGACAATCTCGATGCCGTCCTCATGCAAGGTATCGATGACGTGGCCAGTCAATAGGGATCTCGCACTAATGATAGAATTAACATTTTCTAAAAGACCATTGATTCTATAGACCACTGAAAAATCCCCGAGCGCTGTAATCAGCACAAATGGATCCTTAAGCTTAGCTCGTTTTGCTGCCTTAATCAAGGACTCTTCAATCTTCAAGCGATTGACATCGTAGCCAAGAGATACTTCGGCATAGAGTATAGTCCCAGATGATCTTGTGACGTTGAACGGATTAGTGGCCAGTAGCATGTTGGGGATACTCGTGAGATCCCGATTAGGGGTTTGAACCTCTGTGTCAAAGAGTCCTTGCTCGGTAATCCTCCCAAAGATGCCATTGACTTCTATAAAATCGCCTGGTCTAAAATCATCACGCAACTTCAAGGCTATGCCCGCAAGTGCATTGCCGATAAACGTAGTTGAGCTCAGACCCAACACAGCCGACAACACGATGCCCAGAAGACTTGTAATGGAGCTCTTCTGACTAGGATCCATCGGTATTGCGAGTATGACACTTATGATTCCTACTAAGGCAATGCTAAATAGGATTAATGAGGTGATTAGCTTCTTATCGGTCTGTCCTTTTGCCTGTCGTTGGAGGAGGCGCTTAGCACCGAAATATAGGAAAAGAAAAAAAACAACCGTGAATACTGTTGTTGCCCAAGGGCTGAAAATTTTACTCAAGAGTTCCATGCTCGCTTATTAACACATATAACAAACTGAAATCTATGAAGATTAAGTTTCTTATGAGCAGAGAGAGATTGTTAAATAGTGCAATCGTGCTTTCTAATTGAAGGGTACACATTAGATAGCCATAGCACGAATGGACTAGCTAACTCTGAAAGTCACTGTCATATAGAAAGAAAAAAGCCCATCAAAAAAATGACGGGCCATATGATTTCAAAACAAATGCTGATATTATGTCAATGAGACATTGACTGCATTTAATCCCTTTTTTCCTTCTTCCACGTCAAAAGAGACCTTGTCTCCCTCGTTAATTCTGATTCCGTTGAGTCCATTGATATGAACAAACACATCTTTTCCACCATCATCTGGTGTGATGAATCCGAATCCTTTGCTTTCGTTGAAAAATTTTACTGTACCGTTACTCATTATTACTTTAAACTAATTTAAATAGGGAAGATACTCCAAATAAATA